>JAKFCK010000183.1:0-2370 GCA_036676685.1 Chitinophagaceae bacterium
GTTCCACCTCCTGTAAGGGTTACCGTGTTTGCGTAAATATCAATATTGGCATTGGTAGCCGTTCCTGTATTGATGCCATATAAAGTAGTTGTATGACCCGTGGCATTCGCTATCGTATTCTTCGCAATCTTTACATTGCCGGCAGAGAGCACATAAATGCCATAGGCTGTAGTAGCACCGCCGCCGAAGCTGTTTATCACGTTACCGCTGTCTACGCCTATTTCAATACCATTATCATAATAAGCTGCCGTAGCCTGGCCGCGAACCTGGATACCACCGTAAGCATCATTTATAGTATTGCCCGATATTTTGATATTCTCACTTATGCCACCTGCATCATTAACTACAGCCAGTTCGGATCCCCAGTAGTTGGATACAAATACGCCGAAAGAATGAATGGTTTTGGAAAGGGTGATCACAGCATTCTTAATAGTTACATGTTTACTGGCATTTGAGTTGGATTGCTTTTTCAGGTAATAGCCGTATTCGTAAGAGCCGGGGCTGGTATTGAAACTGCTCGTATTGATATCTATGGCATCGAAGGTGATATGGTCACCGCCATTAATAACAATCAGCCCATCACCATGAGCACCCAAAGTAGTGCTGGATGCAATGGTTCCTGCATTTACCGGGGTGATAACAGGGTTACTGCCCGTACCTGCTTTTTTAAAGATGATGGGCGCGGCAGCCGAACCTGTAGCACTTAAAGTTGGTGGGTTTTCATTGAACACCTGGTCTGCAGACACATTGAATGTAACCGGCCCGGATACACCACAAGCCAGGGCATTGAAGGCGTCGGTAAAGCTGGCAAAGTTGGTTCCGCCGGTAGGCAATGTATTATTGATCGTATAGTTATTGGCTGCCAATGAGGGCCTTACTGTTACTTCAACAGCAGTGGATGTTACCGTGGTTGAACCACAGGTTACCGTTGCCCTGTACCAGGTAGTGGCGGTAGGGTTAACATTTATATTAGGCGAGGAAGAGGCCGTACTGAAAGGTGTAAACGGACCGGAGGAAGCAGGGCTACTCTCCCATACAAATGAAAGGCCTGTACCTGCTGAATTATTCTGCAGTCCTAAATTAACTAGAGTACCGGGGCATACATTATTGGCATTTCTTACAGCATCTCCTGCAACCGGTGGTGTGCAGGGTGTATTGGGTATGAATGTGATGGCTCCAAGAAAACCACGTGGGGTGAGCGTTGGTGCGGCAGTTGGGCTGGTGCCCGCATAAGAAGGGCTGGCAGGGTTATCCTGTGTTAGTATCTCTACACCGTCTGATGAAATAGAATTAGGCCCGTTGGATGCGCCTACATAAAAAGGCGACCTGTCCCCCGATCCTACCAATGCCACCCTGTAGATGGTATTGGCAGGTATAGTAAAACTGAGCCCCGAAAATATTTTTGTTATCGCATTAACTGTACTGTTGCCGGGCATGGTAACAGCTGTACCTACCTGTGTCCAGCCATTGGCAGCCGATATAGCACCTGGTGCGCCGGTAAGTGGCGATGCTTTATACCAAAGTGCATAAGTACCCCTGGAGGCACCTTCATGCATGCTTGCAAAATCGGTGATCGTGATACTATATCCATTTGTGTTGTTGATACCAAACACTATCACACCGCCGCCGGCGGCAGCATACAGGTAACTGCTACCACTCGTGGTGAGGGTGGTTTGCGCATTTGCACCAATACCAAAAATCATGATGAATGCAAACACGGAAAAAAAGGCCTTTTTCATTTCTGTTGTTGTTTATAAAATAGAATATGGTAATAATAAAGGGGTCGGGGGAGCTGGCATAACAAAAAAGCTCATCGCGAAAGCGGCATCGTAATATTCATCCACTCCTGTGGCGAGTGATGGTAGAAGTTATTGATGCTTACAAAACCGGGCGAATGTGGATTACTGCCAGGAGCACTACAGGTTAAGAAAGAATGCTGTGCGCTTGCATATGCATGCTGAGCGGGATAAAACAGATGTACTGCTGCGTACAATTTTCTCATAAAAGTTGTTGTTCCTGGTCGTTTGGGGCCTGAAATTAACGGATAATTCCAGTACCCGTAAAAAATTGCAATATTGATCGGTGAATAGATTCCCGGATACCCTGAATACCCTAAAGAACCTTTTTATTGTAAAATCGCTGCCTCGCTTAAATTATACGGTCTTGTACTGAAAAAGCTTTACAGGTTAGAATAAATCCCTGACCAGCTTTACATCTTCGAGGGTTAATGCTAAAGAAGCTTGTTTAGGGATGACATCCTTTGAAAGGATGTCATCCCTTTTATTTAGCTGGCTGCCGGAGAACCCTTGTTGGTCACAAGACGCAACAACGGCGGACGGCGAATAAAGCACCAACAAGGGCCGAGATTTT
>JAKFCK010000184.1:0-4244 GCA_036676685.1 Chitinophagaceae bacterium
AAAGATAAAAATCAAGTTTTAGATTTCAATGGTTGGCAATGTGTTCTTTAGCCCGTCCGGTTAGTGCGAGCCTTCACTCACCGCTATTTTCTCCTTTTACCAAGGTCGGAAGACGTTGTGGCGGTCTGGCATCCCCGCCAAACGCCAAGTGAACAGCACAACGTTTAACTGCTTCATTAAATAGTTGACGAATAAATTTTTCACTTATCCGGGCTGGTGCTGCCGTTAAGCCACGGCTGTCACTTTTATGGTGGGCGAAAGTTCTACAAAAATTATCACTAATGGTGATGATGGGCGCCTAAGGACGGTACATAAGGTTTTGATCCGTCAATCACTTCGAAATTTGCCATCATTCCCGCAGCATGATGTGTAAGTATGTGGCAGTGATACATCCATATACCGGGGCGGTTGTCCGGTAGCCAGGCAATTGTTACCCTTGTGCCGGGAGGAAGGTTAATGGTGTCTTTCCATGCTTTGTACGCCGGAACCTTGCCATTTATTTCCAGCACCTGGAAAAAGAATCCATGCAAATGAAAAGGATGATCCATTCCACTTACATTCGTTATTTCCCAAACCTGTAACTCGCCAACTTTCACAGGTTGATCATTGATATGTACATCATCGTTGATCATAAATTTCAGATCGTGGTCTGCGCCCAAACCCACAGACAGTTTTAGTTTGCGGTTCACGGGTGCATGCCTTGCGCACAAGGGTTCAATCAAGCGCATCGTTTCAGGGATCGCCGCTATGGAAGGTTTAGCAGCCAGAACCTTTACCCTGGCCAGGCTTTGTTCTGTGGTTTTTGCCCGGCCGGGGCCAGGATTGATTGAGGCAAACACACTGCATATCTCGCCTTCTTCAAACGGGCCGGCAAGAATATCCAATCTTTCCCCGGGACTGATAGATTCCCCGGTTACTTTCACTGGTTTTTCAATCAATCCCCCATCTGAACCGATAATATGGAATGTTTTTCCACCAAGTGTTAAGGTAAAACACCCGGCGCCGGAGGAATTGATAAACCGCCACCTTTCCACCTGACCGGCATGTATAGTTATTTCCGGGAGTAGCTTACCATTGATCAAAAAAGTATTGGGGGAAATTTCATTGGATTTGGCCGGCGTCGACGAAGGTGGGAGAGAAGCTTCGCTAAATGGTAATTCACCCGGTGGCTGCCCGTCTCCAATCATAAATACTTTGTCGTCATCCGTAACCGGGTCATTTTCATCTTCCACCACGATGGCCCCGTACATTCCCTTTGCCACCTGCACTGTTTCATTATGATGAGAATGATACCAAAAAGTTCCTGCATCTTCAAGTAAAAAGCTGTATTCAAATTCCTTACCTGGTTCTACCAGTTTTTGTACTTCAGCGGTGCCATCCATTAAAGAAGGAAGCCTGATACCATGCCAATGAATAACCGTAGATTCCGGCAGGCTGTTTTTAAATTTGACTATTAATTTATCTCCCTTATGAACTTTTACCTGGGGGCCCGGTATCCCCAGGTTAAATCCCCACGCTGCCATGTAGTTACCCGGGGCAATTTCCCATGAAAAGGGGGAGGCTTCAAAATGGTACTCAACGGGGTTGTGCTGCTTTTCCATTTATTGAAGAGTTGCTGAAGAATTGTCCTGTAAAATTAAAAAAAAACCGAAATGTTACAAGGGCAAATCAGCCACTTTACAATCCCTGGAACGAGATATTAATTCTAACGGTCAGCGGCTTTTTTCCGGTTTTTAAATATGGTGGTTATCACACCAAAAAATTTGTGGGTATAAAAGTCCATTTATACTATTGTATCCTATAAAACACTTTTACCGTCGTAGGTATTTGCTGCCGCAGTGTTGCCTGCCGGATCCCTATACAAACATTCAAAATTTAACATTCAACATCCGAAATTCAAAATTGCTGCGACAGCAGAAGCCCCATTCCTATATAGCGTTTTTAGCTGTTTTTTGCGAGGTCCGGAGATGGTTGCTTATGGCAATTGTAGCTATGATTATCCATAAAATTATTCCCAGTGCTAAATTCCATACAAAGCCGGTTTTCCCGGGCGACGATGGTTGTAATATTAGTGTACTGGCTGAAAAAAAAGCATGCATCAGCATTATCACAGGTAGGCTACCCGTTCTGTCAAAAACCAAAACCAGGAGTACCCTGTACGCAGGAAGTGCTACAAGGTAGAAAGCGACAAAACCTGCCACGAACATTGTCCTGGAATCCGCGGGAGCTAAATAACTACTTGCCCAAAATGCTATCATTAAATGCCATATACCCCAAAGAATTCCCACTATGAGCCCTGTAGATAAAATGCTGTAATGCTTACGTAGTTGAGGTACTGCGAAACCCGTCCAACCTGTTTCTTCTAATAGCCCTCCACCGATCAATCCCCAGCCAACACCGAATACGATCAATCCCATTTTGTCCTTCGCTATAATTATTCCTGGTAGAAATTCCCTATTGAAAAGTGAAAGCCCGAAGAGTACAAGAGTAACAAGAATAGGACCTGTAAAAATCGCAATTGCGTACCAGCGTACTTCAGTCCTCCAACACATAAACCGTGAAAGTAAATCACGAAGACCTTCCTTACCATCAAGGAGGAAATTCATAACGATACCGGAAATGAACGGCCCGGCAAACATTATGAGAAGTGCAGGTACAAATAACTGCTCGGCTTGTTCCTTGCTACCGGGTATTTGGCCGGGGCCACCAATCAGTACTAGTATTCCTCCCCAGGAAATGGCAAATACTAAACAGTAATAAGATACAACCGGATGTCGTTTTATAAAACTTTTCATGCTATCAAACACTTCTAGTACCTTCCAGATAAAAGGGTCGTGGCTTTGCTTGACCTCAAAAGAAATGCAGCCTTCTTCTTGATGAGTTAATTCAATATGTGCTGGAAGGAGTTCTATCACCATACGGACTTCTTCTTTAGACACACAGATTAACAGGCCATTGAGTTTAACCATAGGATTCCTTATTGATCTCCGACATTGTTAGCGTTGGTTTGTTTAGCCGAATTCATCTCATGTCTGACGCGACTAATCTGGTCATATATGACTTTGCGCATTCGGTTTATCGCACCCAGTGGTTTATGTTCAGCTAATGCATGCCATGGTGTAAAGGATAGATTTTCACAAAACTTATTTTGCTCAGGGGTATCATAAACTTGTTGAGGAATATGAATTGTGGCCACCTTATAGAAAGGAGCTTGGTCTTCTTTCCATTCCGTCATCGAGTCTTCAACAGACATTGAGCTGGATGTTCGAGGTTGTACTAAAAACTCCATGCAGGCATCACGATCTTGTAAGGTCGTTCGAAGTGCCGCTCTTAAAAAGTCTGTTTGAGGAGTAGCTGGAATCGGGCTAACAACGCTTGAACATGCACGAGCAGAGTACTTTACCGCTTGACGATGATCGCCGACTCCTAACTGATAGGGCACCATAGACCAGTATCTGGTTTGCAGTGGATTTGAAATTTTATTTCTAGTGTTCAAGGCAATCCAAGTTCCTTTGGCTCCTAATGCAAAAGGGACATGCAGTTTTTTTAGAAATCGATCGCTATTGATATCTTGTATAAATGATAGATAACGAGCGGGGTCATTTACAAAGAATACAGGGTGATTGATCATAATGAAGTCTTGCGTAGCCGCAGGTTCATCTAAAAGGTTTTTCTCTGGCACGGCTAAAAGTTTGATCGCCATGCCGCGTGCATCTTTTTTTATATCCGCCTGTTTTGCATTACTCGATCCATTCGAAAAACGAATCCATGCTTGATAATTTTTTCCCGGAATAAAAACACCATAAGCCATGTTTTGAGGCAATGTTTCGTTTATCTTAAATTCTGCACGTACGCAACCATGTGCTTTAGGGTGCGCATCACGTAGCGCGATATCTGTGGAATATTGTTTTCGGATCGTCATTTCAATGATGTTCGCGATTTCTTTAGCAGTGGCGGCCTCATTTGGATAAAGACTTTCACTTAGATCATGATCTACATCTGGGTATATAAAATCTTTAGGAGAAGTCAACATTACAGGTGGTGTATTCGCATCTACGTTAGCGGTGATACCTGTGAGCAATATGGCATGAAAAAGTAGACCCAAGTGTATAGGTCTTGCGGAGTTAGGCATTGATTGCCTCCTTGCTCTAAAGCTGGATTTTTTTAATTTTTAGCCTGATGATATGGACTTGTTTAGCCTTATTTGAGACACAGAATCATGATTATATCTGTGGCATTTTTTT
>JAKFCK010000185.1:0-9712 GCA_036676685.1 Chitinophagaceae bacterium
AGGACGTAGCTCAGAAAAAAATCTGGTTTACCTGCGATAGTGGCCTTGTGGTTCACGATATAATTAGCAGGCAGACCTGGCATAAAAATAATAACCCGCGGCAGTTGCCCTTGCTGAATAACCCGTTACTGCAGGACAGGCCCACCGAGTTTTATATAGATCAGAAAAGAAGGTATTGGATTTTTGCCTGGCCCGAAAAAGCAGGAGGCCAGGTAAAGTATTGTGTGGACGAATCCGGTAAATTCCTGCCGGCAAAGGACACAGCAGGACTGGAAACCAGGCCGCCGGGTTACACGGAGTATAGTCATTTTTTTGAGACTAAAAAAGGAGGATTCTGGATTTACGGACTCAATGTTTTAGTCAACTGGGACAGGAACCAGCAAAGGTTCGTTTTCAATAAAAGTACACCGCTGAGTAATAACGTGAGTATAGATTACGAATCGGTGCACCAACTAATGGAAGACAAAGATGGTGCGTTGTGGATTGCTACAGACCGGGGGCTTTATTTTTCGCCGAGCAACGACCAGGGAGGAAATGCAGTGAACCTGATCTTTGGCAACAGCAGGCAAAACAGCGGAACCATTACGGATATCTTAGAAATGCCCTCTGGTGACATCTGGTTTGCCTCCTGGGGAGACGGCGTGAGGGTGGTTGATCAATACTTCCGCATCAAAAAACATACTGTTTACAATGACCCGCCGCCGCCACATTGGTCGGAACAGTTGAAAGGGGCAGTAAAACTTTCGTGGGCATTGTGGCCTGTAAAGGGTACCCACCAGATTTTAATTGGGTGCAATTTGGGGGTACTTGTTATTTATGATACGCTTACGCAAAAAACCAGTTACCTCTCCCCGCCCGAATTTGGCAACTCTACTATCCGTTTTATCACGGGGGATGCAGCAGGGCAGGTCTGGATTGGGACGCAATCCGGCCGTTTGGTGAAATATGCCAACGGCATGTTTAATATTGTACAGGATATCGGGAGCATTATTTATAAAATATTTATCGACAGGCAGGGCTGGTTGTGGCTGGCTACCCACGAAAAAGGGCTGTATGCTATTCACCCCGGAAACGGGGAGATTCTACAACACTATACCGCACATGAAGGTGCAGATGGTTTGTATGCCAATACGGGTTATGATATAGAACAACTGGACAATGACCTTATCGTTTATGGAGCCGGCTGCCTGAATTTTATCGATAAGAAAAATCGCAAGGTGCAAAAGGTCGCTTACAGGGAAGGGTTACCCTCCAACAGTGTATACCGGCTTAGGGTAGATAAAAAAGGGTTTCTCTGGATCATCACGAGTAATGGGTTGTGCCGATACAATCCGCAGAACCACCGGATAACCCCTTATGGCAGCAAAGATGGCATCATCCTCGCGGAGCAAACCATTGCCGCCGATTATGTGGGCAGGAACGGGGATGTTATATTCGCCGGGGGAAATGCGGTTGTGATGTTCCCTCCTTCACTTTTTTCAAATAACAAGCGCCCACGCGATGTTACAATAACGGACTTTAAGATCTTTAATAGTTTTGTCCCGATTGATTCACTCCAGGCGCTGCCTTTCGTGAAACTCAAGCATGACCAGAATTCTTTCAGCATTTATTTCTCCTCCCTTAGTTATATGCAAAGGGATAAACTTACTTACTATTACAAACTGGAAGGCCGGGATGAGAAGTGGCTAAAAGCCAATAAATGGGATTATGAAAATTATTCCCTGCTGCCCCCGGGCAAATACACATTTAAAGTATATTCTGAAAATATCGAAGGACTACGTTCCGAACATATCACCGAACTCAGCATTTATATTAAGCCTCCATTCTGGAGGAGCCTATGGTTTATCAGCTCGCTGTTGTTTTTATTGGCATTGTTGATCTATTATTTTCACAATGAAAGGGTGAAGCGTTTACTGGCTGTAGAAAAGATCAGGAATAAGGTAGCGCGTGATCTTCACGATGACATGGGAAGCACGCTTAGCACCATCAACATTCTCACCTCTATGGCCAAAACCAAGCTGGCAACAGATCCTGTAAGAACTACGGATTACCTGGGTAAAATAAGTGACAATAGTGAACGGATGATGGAAGCTATGGATGACATTGTATGGAGTATTAAACCTTCCAACGATAGTATGCAAAAAATAACGGCACGCATGCGTGAGTTTGCTACAAATGTGCTGGAAGCGAAAGAAATTGAACTGAAGTTTAATGTGCAGGAAGAAGTATATGATGTAAAACTCGATATGGAAGCAAGAAGAGATTTTTTCCTGGTTTTTAAAGAAGCTGTAAACAATGCGGCAAAATATTCGAAGGCCTCACTTGTAACAATTTTCATAGAAATGAGATCAAAGAGATTACAATTTGTGATAAAGGATAACGGAGTAGGTTTTGATGTGCCCAATGCGGATGCCGGTAATGGCATGGGCAATATGCGGAAGAGGGCCGAAGCGATGCAGGGACAACTTTCCATTATTTCCGAGCAGGGAAAAGGAACGACGGTCACTTTAAAAATTCCCACATAGGTAATATTTATCAAGCACCAATATGAATCGCTTCATTAGCCAAAAATTCCGGTTTTATTCATTTGTCTGTATCGCTATGTTACTGTTTGTGCATGGTTATAATCTTAATGAAACCTACCTGCAGCCGTTTAGCCAGGTAAAAGAACAACTCTCTTTCACCACTTTTATTGAATACATCGTTGCCAACGGGTTGCTGCGTTTTCGTATACCCATGCTCTTTATGATATCGGGTTATATTTTTGCCCTCCAGGATACTAAACCTTATGTAGAACGTGTGAAGAAAAGAGTGGTCACCTTATTGGTGCCGTACCTGATCTGGAGTGCGGTGGGGCTGGCCATAACTTACCTGTGGCAGCAGCACCCTGTTACGGCAAAAGCAGTCTGGGACGCACAATTAGACCAGATGGGAGACAACCGGCCCTATACCCAAATGAATTGGAAAGATATCCTGGTGCGCTGGTTATTCGTGCCGATTGCTTTCCAGTTATGGTTTATCCGGAGCCTTTTCATTTACAATTTACTCTACCCGGTGTTTAAATGGATTGTGACTAAATATGCTGCGATTTGGTTTGCTGTGCTGTTTATATTAATGCTCATGATGGTGCAGTTCATTTTTATTGAGGCACAGGGCATTTTCTTTTTTACCCTGGGGGTGTGGCTGAAAAAAAGCAACATTTCTCTAGAGAAAAAACCGGAATGGCTGAGCCTGTATATTTGTTGGTTATTTTACGTAGGGTTTTGCGTGATCAAAACTTTTATGGCCTTTGAATTTGAGGAGTATGCTCCTGCTACTGTAATTCCCATGCTTGTGTTACATTACGTTTCGGTACTGGCGGGTATACTGGCTGTTTGGTTCAGCCTGGACAAGATCGTACGATGGTTCATGACCAGGCGTTGGTTTATATGGGTCACGGCTTTTGCTTTTGTGATCTATGGACTGCACATCCCTATACTGGCCTACAGTACCCGGCTTGCCTACATGTACTGGAATGTCTTTCCTTATTACCGCCTGCTCACTTTTATCCTGGTGCCTTTTATCATTTTAAGTTTTTGTATTCTCGTCGGGGCATTGTTAAGAAAGTTGGCTCCCGGCGTTTACAGGATTGCTACGGGAGGCCGGGGTATATAAGACTAACATGTTTATGTGATTAGAATTTGTTGGAATGCATTTTATCTTTGTAAGGAACAAGCATAAATATCCCAGGCATGATAAAGTTATTATTATATGAAGATAACCCCCAGTTAAGAGAAGGGCTCACCATGCTGATCAATGGATCCGAGGGATTTGAGGTGCTGGCAGCTTTTAAAAACTGCGACAATATCATCGACGAAGTGGAGGCATTTAATCCTGATGTGATCCTGATGGATATTGATATGCCCGGCGTAAACGGCATAGAGGGTTTAAAAAGAGTGAGGACAATAAATGCAACAGTAAAGATCCTTATGCTTACGGTTTTTGATGATAACAAAAATGTTTTTGAAGCCATCAGTAATGGAGCAAACGGGTATATCCTGAAAAAAACGCCTCCTGCCAAACTTCTCGAATATATTGCGGAAGCGCAGACTGGCGGCGCTCCTATGACGGCGTCTGTAGCTACCCAGGTATTAAAAATGTTTTCTTCCATGAACAACGACAAGGGAGAAGATTACAATTTATCGGAGCGGGAAAAACAAGTACTGCAGTTGCTCGTGGACGGGTATAGCTACAAAATGATAGCCGGAGAAATGTATATCGCAATTGATACTGTAAGAAGTCATATCAAAAAGATTTATGAAAAGCTACATGTAAACAGTAAAAGTGAGGCGGTGGCAAAAGCTTTTAAAGACAGGCTCGTTTAGCAGCGGTTATTTAGAATGTGTAATTATTAAAACCATGTATCTACATGGTTTTTTTTATTCCTTTTTTTTCACATGAATATGCGATTGAAAAGACGGAAACTAAATATCATTTTTGTTCTCACATTAAAAGTAACGCCATGAAATCTTTTTTTCATCTCAAACAAATGAAAGCAACCACCAAGGCAGCCTCACCAGGTTCGCACCTGCGGCAGCATTTACCTACACAGGAAATTGTTGCCTGTTTCCCGGTTATAGTTACCGGCACAAATATTTTTATTCATCAATATTCATTCATTTAAAAACAGTCTTGAAAAACAGACTGGCAAAACACAACAGCCATGAAAAAAAAGTACATTTTAGCCGCTGCCATACTTGCAGTGAGCACCACAGGTTTCGCACAGGTAAAATTCGGTCCACAGCTAACAGGGGGCCTGGCCACCTCTTCTATCCGGGAGGATCCGGAAGTTGATTACAGCACCAAATCGATAGCCGCTTTTGGCATCGGTGTAGTGGCAGAAATTCCTCTGTCTGAAAAAATCAGCCTGCGTCCTTCCCTGAGTCTTTTACAAAAAGGGGGAAAATTAACGGCAGCAAGTGCTGATGACGGCGGTATAGGAAGCATAGATATCAAAGTAAACAATAAGCTTTATTATGCTGAATTACCCGTGCTGGCTACCTTCAATGTAACTATGCCCAACAGTAAACTCTTTTTTGGTGCAGGTCCATCGTTAGGCATAGGCCTGTTCGGAAAATCCAAAGCAACCTACACCATAAACTTTCCCGGGTTACCTCCTATCACCGAAACAGAAAATGCTGATGCATTTAAAAAAGGAGAGGACGAAGGAGCCGGCATGAAAAGACTTGATCTTTCTGCCAATGTTATCGCAGGGATGCAATGGAATAACGGTTTTTACGTGAATGCCGGGTACCTTCACGGGTTTTCCAACCTGCAGAGGGACACAGATGGCACCAGTTACAGGAACCGTAGCTTCCAGCTTTCTGTAGGTATGATGCTGGGGGGCAAATAACGCTTTTTCTTTTGAGGACTATACGAAGGGGTCGCCATTATTGGTGACCCTTTTCACATATTTATGTGGTTGCAGAAGGTAATAATAAAACCTAATTTTACATTGTAAACTAACAGACATGATAAAGTATCTCTCCCTCGTAATGTTGTTCCTGCTATTTGCGGGCGGTATCTGCGCTGTTGGAATTAAAAGTGCTGCACCCCTTCCCTGTAAACAAACTGTAAAACCTGCCAAAACAGTTGTGACGAAAGTGGCCACCAGGGACGATTTTAAAGCCAGGTATTGGGTGCTTTCGAGTATGTTCCGGTTTTGATCATCCCGATTTTCCCATCTTTCCCCTCTTCCTCAAACAGGATTTAAAAGTAAATTTTTCCACTCTGGAGTTTTTCATTGGAGTATTGCTAAAATATTTAGTATATTTACACTAATAATATTGGTAATACTTTTAAGCCGGTTATATGAAAAATATCATCAACAGCATCCCGGGCTACCGCATTTTTGAATATTTGCTGGTGTTGAATCCCCATGAAGAACTTCGGCATAAGATCACAGAAATCAAAAGAACGTTCAGCGAAAAGTACAAAACTTCAGCGGCAGCTTATAATTCCCCACAGCTTACTCTTGCCGCTTTCGTTCAGTACGAAATGGCAGAAGAAAGAATCACCAACCGGCTGAAAGTCATCGGAATGGGGTATCACCCGGTAAAGGTGGAATTGAAAGACTATGGCAGTTTTCCTTCCCACACGATCTATATAAATGTCACTTCAAAACTCCCCATCCAGGGCCTGGTAAAAACGATTCGTGCAGAAGCACAGTCCCTGATGAAACTGGACAATGATAACAAGCCTCACTTTATGTTGGAACCTCACCTGAATATTGCGCGTAAGCTGCAGCCATGGCAGTATGAAAAAGGATGGCAGGAATATAGCCACCGGCATTTCACCGGCCGTTTTATCGCAGATGCTATGTTGCTGTTAAAGCGGCCATTAGGTGAATCAAAATACCAGGTTGCAGGGCGTTTTGAATTTCAAAATCTACCGGTTCTCACAAAACAGGGGGATCTCTTTGTTTAAGGGGCTATATGAATCATTGTAAAAAAGGAGTACTTGTAGAAGGACCAGGCAACAGGGAGCAGGAAAAGCCCTGCAGCCATGATTTTATCAAATTCTATTATGCCTGATTAAAATTAAAAAGCTATCCGTGGAAAGTAAATTACAACAGGACCATCATAAGGTTTCAGCTAAAGTGCAGGAAGAAAATATACAATACCATACCGGGAGAGGGGCGCAGTTTAATACAAAAAACAGGTTTCTAAAAAATGAGGTCACCAGGGAAAATGTAGAGGGTATTGATGATTGGGAAGAAAACAATAAAAAGACCCAATACCTTGAAATGCAAAGTAAGACCATCGTGAACAAGGTAGAGAGCAAAGATGTGGGTATGGGTTACAGCATGAATCCCTATGCCGGCTGCGAACATGGATGCATTTATTGCTATGCCCGCAATGTGCATGAATACTGGGGTTATAGTGCAGGAATGGACTTTGAGCAGAAGATCCTCGTTAAGAAAAATGCACCCGGGTTGCTTCGAAAGTTTTTAATGCATCCAAAATGGGATGCGACACCAATCATGCTTAGCGGCAATACCGACTGTTACCAGCCGGCTGAACAAACCTATCGTTTAACGAGAGGGCTGCTGGAAGTATGCAACGAGTTTAACCAACCGGTAGGTATACTCACAAAAAATTCCTGGATCTTAAAAGATAAGGACGTGCTGCAGGAAATGGCAAAAAAAAATATTGTTTCAGCAATGGTATCGATTACTTCCTTTAATGAGGACCTGCGAAGAACCATGGAGCCACGGACAACAACCGCCAAACAGAAATTGAAAGTGATCAATGAACTCAGCAGTGCCGGCGTGCGGATGGGTGTGATGATGGGACCTATGATTCCCGGATTAAATGAACATGAAATGCAACGGATCATGAAGGCCGCGGCAGATAACGGGGCAACTTTCACCGCCTATACTTTTATCCGGTTAAATGGGGCGATCAAATTCCTCTTTCATGACTGGCTTTATAAAAATTTTCCTGATCATGCCGATAAGGTCTGGCACCTGATCGAACAAAGCCACGATGGAAAAGTGAACGATAGCCGCTGGGGCGTGCGCATGCGGGGTGAAGGAAGTATTGCAGAGATGGTGGCCCAGCAATATAAAAAATATGGAAAAATGTACGGCATGAACGCGGAAGAGTGGAGCCTGGATTCAACCCGGTTTAGAAGGCCCGGGCAACAAGCCACACTTTTTTAATTAAAAATGTATTTTATGATATCTGTTACGGGGGAATACCTGGTCAATATTATTGAAAGGCATATTGCTGCTACTATCAGTATAAGGAGGGGTGGAAATGAGGAAAATTTATTAGCAAAAAATAATACGGTCAGCGATGCAGATGTTGCTGATTTTCTTTTATCCATTCCCTATTTTGACGAGGGCGTGAAAAATTTCATTTTCGGGAGCTGCACAGAAAAAACCATGATCGTGAGACAGGCCTGGGAGATCGCTTTTATTTTGCGGACCCAAAAATGGGCCGGGTCCGAAAGCTGGTTACTAAACAGGCAGACCATTTTTAGTGGACTTTGCAATAATAACCTGGAACATACAACCGATTCCCTAACACTTCCTTACTAGTATTTTAAATGTGGTGTCTTCCTGCCCACCGGCAATGCAGAGGTAATATGCTATTTAGGAGTATTTTTGTTGTAATATGGTTATCCTTATTCAATGCAATGATAAAGTAGGGCTGGTGGCAGCTATCGCCGGGATCATGGCACGCAGGAGTATCAATATTATCTCCATGAGGGAACATGTGGATACCCTCGCAAACCAGTTTTTTTTACGCATGGTCACAAGCCATCATGCAGGCGCAGATGAACTGTTCGAGGAACTAAAAAAAGTATTACCTCCGGAAGCTCACATCAGTGTGAATCCCGAACCGGAAAAAAAAATTATCCTTTTTGTCACCAAAGAATACCATTGCCTCAGTGATATACTGGTAAGAAATCATTTCAAAACTTTGGGGGCATCAGTATTATGTGTGATAGGCAACCATTCCAACCTGGAGGATATTTGCCGGCGGTTTGACGTTCCTTTTTTCCTGGTGAGTCATGAGAATAAAACCAAAGAGCAATTTGAGTCGGGCTTGTTAGAAATTGTAAACCGGTATGACATAGATTACCTGGTGCTCGCTAAATTTATGCGGATCCTTTCACCGGAATTTGTAAGGACCTTCCCCCTTAAAATAGTAAATATTCATCATTCCTTTCTGCCGGCTTTTATTGGAGCTAATCCCTATAATCAGGCCTATTTAAGGGGTGTCAAATTAATTGGCGCTACGGCCCACTATGTTACCAATAATCTTGATGAGGGCCCGATCATTGAACAACAGATCATCACTATCAATCATACATACACAACCTCAGATATGGTAAAGGCCGGTAAAGAAATTGAAACTGCTGTGCTTGCCAGGGCGCTGAAATTGGTCCTTGAGGACCGGGTGTTTGTTTATGATAACAAAACGGTCGTGTTTGAATAATATTTTGTGTAACTATTCTCAGCCCTTTACCCAACATACTTTTACAAGGCAAAATTTTATTCCTGTTGAACACCCGGCAATCATCCTGAATACTAATTAAGTTAGTAACTTTATGCTAATTAATTTGTCAAAAAAAGTTACTATGCATTCAGACCGTATAACCGAAAAACTTTCTATCCTGGCAGATGCCGCAAAGTACGATGTGAGCTGCAGCAGCAGTGGGAGTAAAAGGAAAAATCACAACAAAGGTTTGGGAAATGCCAGCAACGGCATCTGTCATGCCTACACAGAAGATGGCCGATGTGTATCCCTGTTAAAAATACTCTTAACCAACGTTTGTATTTTTGATTGTGCCTACTGCGTAAGCAGGAAAAGCAATGATATTAAAAGAGCGGCATTTACTGTACAGGAAGTAGTAGACCTTACCATGAATTTTTACCGGCGGAATTATATCGAGGGCCTCTTTCTTAGTTCCGGCATTTTTAAAGATGCGGATTATACGATGGAACGGCTGGTGTCCGTGGCGAAAAAGTTGAGGACAGAACACAAATTTAACGGGTATATTCATTTGAAAACCATTCCTGGTGCAAGTGAAGAAATTATTAAAGAGGCCGGGCTTTATGCCGACAGGTTAAGTATCAACGTAGAAATGCCGACAGAGAAAAGCCTTGCGCTGCTGGCACCCGATAAAAACCGGGAGGATATGTTGAAGCCTATGAAAGTCC
>JAKFCK010000186.1:0-14761 GCA_036676685.1 Chitinophagaceae bacterium
ATGGGCAACTGGATACCGGGTGACCCAACCCTGGTTGCACAAATATTAAAAATCAGTTCTGCTTATACTCCGCCTCCACCAGACGGATTCATTAGCCCGATGACCTGGGGTGTAGAGGAAAATGTTATAGAACGATTTGGTAGTACAGGTATACCTGGGGGGAACATATCCTTCAGCCGGGAAACATTTACTTTTAGGGCTCCCTATAGCCCTTCCGCCTTCGTGGACACATTCAGGCAGTATTACGGGCCTACGATGAATGCTTTTGAAGCGGCTGAAAAGAATGGGAAAGCTGCGGACCTCCAGCGGGAATTGAATGAGTTGTTCACGAATCAAAACAAAAGTGGCAGTGAAACTACCACCTCTATAGATGCCACTTATTTGATGGTGACTGTAAAACGGTAAGGCCAAAAAAACAGGTTACTACCCCGGGCTTCAAACATTTTCAATTTTTTGCTACCATACAAACCAGTGTAAAGTACAAGGTCGACTTTAAGGGACTCGTGCTCCAGGGCCGCTTTTTTTGTATCTCAAACCCAGATCCTTCACCGGCCCACATCATGAACGCTTTGGATGACTCACTTTTCTAACCTATCAACTTTTCACCTAAATTGCTGTCCTAATAATTGCTATGAAACAAATTAAGCTTTATTTGTATTTATCCGGCCTGCTGCTTATTGCAGGCTGCGTCGGCGCCCGCAAAGGAACCGCTACTGACAACGGTAAAATTACCATCAACTTCGTCCAGGTGAATGACGTGTATGAGATCGCCCCGATCGAGGGCGGTAAGACTGGCGGTATGGCACGTGTGGCAACCATTAAAAAAGAATTACTTGCGAAAAACCCTAATACATACCTCGTAATGGCGGGTGATTTTCTTAGCCCGTCTGTGTATAACAGCCTCACGTTTGAGGGTAAACGAATTCGTGGCAGGCAGATGGTGGAATCGATGAACGCTGCCGGCATGGATTATGTTGGTTTCGGTAACCACGAGTTTGATATAAGCGAAGCAGAATTACAGAGCCGTATAAATGAATCAAATTTTGAATGGATATCTACCAATAGTTTTCATAAAACCTCCAATGGGGTTTTTCCATTTATGAAAACCACTGCCAACGGCGCTAAACCATTACCTACCTATATCATTAAAACTTTTAAAGACGAAGACGGAACTACAGTTAATATTGGATTTATCGGTATCAATATACCTTTCAATAAAGCAACCTATGTGAGCTATACTGACCCCATGGCTGCGGCGGACAGTATTTATAATAAAATAAAAGACTATTGTGATGCCGTGGTAGCGATTACCCACCAGCTGGAAGCTGATGATATTTTGCTTGCAAAAAAAATACCCGGGCTTGCCCTGATCATGGGGGGACACGAACACGATTCAAGGTATGATAAAGTGGGGAAGGTCATTATAGCTAAGGCGCATGCCAATGCCCGTTCAGCTTATATTTTTAACCTGGACATCAATAAAAGAACAGGCGATAAAGATGTAAAAGCTACCTTAAGAACTATCGATCGATCTGTAGCCCTGGATCCTTCAACTGATTCTATAGTAAATAAATGGAATGACATCGCAGAAAAAAATTACGGCAGCCTTGGGTTTGATGCAAGAAAAATTGTGATGCAGAAAGGCGAGCCACTAGACGCCCGGGAAGAACTTATACGGAGATCTCCCACGAATTTTTCCAGGGTCATAATAAATGCAATGGAAGAGGCTTGCCCCGAAGCGCAGGTGGCCATCGTAAACTCTGGTTCCATACGATTGGATGACGTACTGCAGCCGCCTGTGTCCCAGTACGATATTTTACGAAGCATGCCTTTCGGGGGCAGTATCATGGAAGTGGACATGAAAGGCAGCTTATTAAAGGAACTGCTGGAGGCCGGGCGGAAGAACGCTGGCATAGGAGGATTTTTGCATTATTCGGCAGACATTTTTTATGATGCGGTTAACCAGCAATGGTTGTATAAAAAATCACCCTTAGGGAATGAGGTCCCCTACCGGGTAGCGTTAACGGATTTTTTGCTCACCGGGGGCGAAACCAAAATGGGATTTCTCACTAAAACCAATCCCGGTATAATTAAAGTCTACCCGGTTGTTACAGCTATGTCCGACCCCCGTTCGGACATCCGGTTAGCGATCATCCGGTACCTGGAGAGGATGAATCCGTGAACACGGGTGCACGAATTACACGAATTACAGGAATTACACGAACACGAATTACACGAACTGATTTTGGAATGATATGAGTTTTAAGCAAGAAGTTTACCGGGCCTGCTGCATGCTGTTGGACGAAAAAATGAAGGAGGTGCAACAAGTGCTTACAGACCTGCACCAAAGTGCAGCAAATGAGACCAAAAGCACTGCAGGAGATAAACATGAGACGGCCCTGGCTATGCTACAGTTGGAACAGGAAAATAAAAGACGGCAACTGGCCGGGCTGCAACAGCAGCGGATCATTTTAAATAAAATTGATCCCGATGTTACCAACCTCGTTATCTCAAATGGAGCCCTGGTGAAAACTAATGCGGGCTATTTTTTTGTTAGTGTTGCATTAGGTAAAATTGTTATAGGAGAGACCACGCTGTTTGCCTTATCCCTATCCTCCCCGCTTGGCCAGGCCCTTGCCGGCCACTACCCCGCAGATAAAATTGAGTTGAACGGTAAACATTATACCATTTTAAATGTTGAGTAAACACTTAATAACTGGTTCTTCCTGTTTTTTGGAAACGGCAAACCAGGGACGAACATTTATTCATTAGCTTTGAAAAAAAACATTCGAATGGCAACAACTAAATTAACAGTCAATAATAATGGGTCCCTTAGAATAGAAGGTGATTTTGAAATCGTGGATAAGGATGGAAATCCTTATGACCTGGGAGGAAGGGTGCTGGTTTCACTCTGCAGGTGTGGTAAGTCGCAGAATAAACCATTTTGTGATGGCTCTCACAAAGGGCATTTTGAACATGAAGCAAAGGCTTTTGCTTTGCCACCTAAAAAGGTTGACTGAATACAATAAAAGCTAAACTAAAGCCCTTTACACTTCGTAAAGGGCTTTGGTATTTTAAAGATATCTCATATGAAGGTGAGATATTAACAATTTAGGTGGGTGGCATGTTTCTTGAAGACTTGTACGAAATTTTGAAGTCCAAAAAATCCTTTTCCCTCTAAGAACTTTTTCAACTAGGTTAAGTTGTTATTATTGGTTGGTGGTCGCCCGATCTGTTAGCATCGGTTAAAGCCAGGTTCGCCGGATAACAACAATATTTTTTATTTAAATATTGAGTTATTGATTCATATCTACATTTTTTATTAATCATCGCAGAAAGAACATTTACCGTTTGAGAATGTGTTGTATAATAAACCAATGAAAAACCAGGTACAGGAGCCGGCTTTGCCGGTTTCGGTATCATCCTTAGAATTTTAGAACCGCTTTTAAATCCATCTTAGAATGAATCACCAACCGGAACTGACAGTGTCACCACGACAGGTGCCGCGGAACGCTACGATCACTGTACGCTCCGAAGCTCCGAATTTTCCTCAACCCTATTACACGATCACTGATGAAAACGGCCGCATCATCAGGAAAGGCTCGGTAAGCGACCGTATCTCGGAATTTAAACTGAGTATGGTCGGACTGGCCACTGGGGCCTACCATTTTACTATGGGCCATGTGCGGCAAAGATTTACGATCATTTTATAAGTAAGAAAAACGGGCAAAAATTCCTTTGCCCGTTTTTAAATTTTGTTATCCAAGGATCTCGACTTTTTCCATCACGTCCCCACCCCTTATTTCGTCTACCAGGTCTAAACCATCAGTTATGCGCCCGAAGCAGGTGTGCACGCCATCCAGGTGTTGTGTGCCCTGGCGGTTATGGCAGATAAAAAATTGTGAACCGCCTGTGTTTGGCCCACGGTGCGCCATGCTCATTACTCCCCTGTCGTGGTATTGTTTGTCCCCCTTTGTTTCACATTGTATAGTGTAACCTGGTCCGCCGGCACCGGTGCCATCAGGGCAGCCGCCCTGTATCATAAAATTAGGGATCACCCGGTGAAAGGTAAGCCCGTCATAAAATCCTTCTGAGGCCAGCTTTTTAAAATTGGCTGCCGCAATAGGTGCAGCGTCGTCAAACAATTCAAAACTGAGTACACCTTTTTTGGTGTGTATTTTACCCTTCGTGAGTCCGGTGTTTTCCATTTATTATTTGTTTAGATTTTTATTTAGTAGTAAAAATTTGTTTAATTAAAGTCCTTTAATAATTTTATTTCATTCCTGTACAGCAGGATCTTTCCGTCATTTTCCAATTGTTTCAGCAGGCGGGATACCACTACTCTTGAGGTAGCCAGTTCATCTGCAATCAGGTAATGGGATGCCTTGATCACATTTGAACCAGACAAACGTTTTTTTTCTTTGAGGTATGCGATAAGGCGTTCATCCAATTTATGAAAAGCAATACTTTCAATTGACTTGAGCAGTTCAAGAAACCGTTCGTTAAAACTGCGCATGATGTAGTTTTTCCAGCTGGGGTATTTACAAAGCCACTCGTCTAATTTATCATGTGGAATGGCTATCAGTTCCACATCATCGTCTGCAATAGCTTTTATTTCACTTTTTTTAGCTTCCACGCAACAACTGTAGGCCATAGAACAACTTTCGTTGCTTGATAAATAATACAGGAGGAGTTCTTTACCACTCTCGTCTTTGCTATATACTTTTACAGTGCCCTTAATTATGATCGGCATCATTCGGATGTATTTACCATAATCCATGATGATATCACCTTCTTTAAAGTATTTCAATTCTCCATACTCCTGCATTTCTTTTATCAATGCCGGCTCAAATGTCGAATCAAAGCTTGTTGCTGTATTCATATGGGCTTAAAAATGATAGTTTAGGACGAAATTATATAACATCATATCTACTTTATTGAACTTGTATTTGCTGTCACCATAAGTCTTTCCATTATTAAGCTTAGACACGACCAATAGTTGTGCCTCCAGTCCTTTAAGTGTTCCCGCAAATGTATAACGCATATCGGCATTCACCTGGGTGTACGAAGGTAAGCCATACTTATTTAACCGGGAATTTTTAACGTCCGGCAGATCATAATAACCCGCGGCCAGGGATGTTTTTATCCTTGCAGATGGGATATTGTAATTCACTTTTGCCACAAGGGCATTAAGGTCTCCAAAGCCCTCATTCCTTTCTCTTGGTAAAAAGGTAAAAAATGGTTCTCTCCCCCATTCCCGCGGCACCAGGTAACGTCCCTGTTTGGTTATGCGGGTATAATTTAAACTTGTTTCCCATATTTTAGTTTTCCAACCGGCGCGGGCCCCGAAGCTGAGAGATTTTCCGTGTTTTTCAAAGAAGGTTTTTGTAGCATCGGGATGCCCCCCATGATGGATTGCATCCTGCTTGATCAACTGACCGGCTGCAAATAGGGTTGTGTTGTTTTTCAACGGAAATAGGATGTCGGCCTGGAGTAACGCTGTATTAAACACATTTTCAACGAAAACGTTCCAGGCCTGCATTGTGATATTTTTCCCGGGTGTTGCGATGATGCCGGCTAACCCTATCCCACTGCTGTTAATGTTGTTGCTATATTGCGATTTTGAACCATCCAGGTTTACCCCAGCCGGGTAAACCCCGATTGATTTCCCGATATCATACCATTTTGTAGTACCTCTTGGTGAGACTGCGTAGAGCCACCCGCCTTCAATTTTAAGTTTTTTAATTTTATTGAATATTAACCAAGCCCCTTCCACACCCGTGGGCCTCATCCTTCCATCCTGCAGATTTATGAAGGGCGTATTCAGGAGCTGGCGGCCAAAAGTAAGGGACAGGTTCTTGTGCTCATACTTTAAATAAAATTCTTCCAACCGGTCGAGGTCTTTTTTATTTTCCGGGTCATTGATATCAAATAAAGCAATTTCGTAACGGTTGGGTTGACGCGTAACAGTATCCAACTTTGATAAATTAGAAGAACCGATATTAAATGTGTAAAAACCACTCACCGCAAAACGGAAGCCGTGAAACCGGGCGGTTTCAAACCGGATGCCGCCTCCCGCTGCATTGGCATAATAATCCGTAAGCCCTGTGGTATTGTCTGTGGCCATAAAAAAATACCGGAAATGACCATTTACCTGGCCTCTCTTAAAAGCAGATAACAACGACGTAGTATCAGCCGTTTCCGATTGTTTTCCTTTATACATAGCCGGTTGTTCAGAAACTTCCTGGTGTTGTGCATACGCAAAAGTGCCCATGAGTAACATCATGGACGCTACCAATATTTTTTTCATCTTACTATAAACTATTTGCTAATTAAAAACCAGACTTGATGTATCCCCAGCCTTCTTCCTGCCTTGTGACAATTTGAATAATACCGGATGGGACAAAACCGGCTTCGGGAATAATTTTTTCCTTTGGAATGTTTTTGTCCTTCAGGGTATTTTCGCAGGCAAGGAACAACACGTCTTTTGATCTCAATTCCCGGATCTTATTTTGCACGGTGGTTTTTTCACTCATCAGGAGGTTGATGCCAGGCCCATGACATACTACTTCGATTTTTGTACCCGGGGCCGCAGCCAGCACATTATTTAACTGTTTAATTAAACTGGTATGTACCGTAGTATCATCGCTCATGAGTTGAAAAATAATTTTATGCCCTTTCGCAGGAACAGTATTGTGTTGGGCAATACCCCTGGAGGCAAAAAAGAACGCAACCATGAGGAATATTATTTTTTTCATGTTTTGTTTTTCGTTTAATGAAATTGATAATCTACACCGGTTACCTGGGTAAGTAATGTTTGTGGTGCATCTAAGATATCGGCATTTAACGGGGGGGTTGGCGTAACTGGAGAATTGGCTGCCAGGTAATCTTTCATAACCGAATGCAGCGTATGATGGGTATTTTTTGCATTGCCAACATTCCTCATCCTGCAAAGCATATCAGAAGGATCGCCATCCCTTTCGCATGCACAAATATTATACATTTTATTTAGATCCAATAGTGTATCTCCCACCCAAACTTTTTGAACCCGTTTGCCTTTTTCGGCAAATGCATTAAAGGCGACTTTCATCCCTTTAAACTTTATTACCCAGCCCCCAAAACGTTCCGACGCATCTTTGGCAAATACATTGTGCAATTCTTTCTCAACCCATTCCAGGAGCTGTTTTCCGCTTACAGTGCCGGTTCTCACCGTACTGTCTACAGGGAACATATCATAAATATACCCGTCAGTGATGGGAATGTTTCCCGTATGGTCCGGTGTTGTTCTTGGAGGGCAAAACCGAAATCCGTTGGATAAGACAACATCTATTTCCGGCAACTTCCAATTGAGGGCATCCAGGATCATGGTATCTATCGGGTTCTCTACCACAAAATACCTGTAGAGCGGGATGGTACTATAACCTGCTATTGTATAAATATCTTTTTCAAAAGGCCTTTCGTTGTCTTTGATAAGTGCAGTAATTTCTTTTGACGGGGGAAATTTACCGGCCGTGATTTCCACGAGTTCATAGTCATCTTTTACCACTTTACCATTTTGAATCGTAAGGTTCAATTTACCCACAAAGGACCCGAAAGCACCGGGTTCTACCACTTTGCTGTATTTACACTGGATTGGTTTTCTCACTCTTTCATGCGTATCGCCACCCAGGATATAATCTACCCCTTTACATTCCTCAGCGTTTGCCAGGTGAATTTGTTGAGATAATCCCAAATGGGCTACTATTAAAACATATGCGCATTGCTCCTGGTTGCGCAGTACATCTACGTAATGCGCCAGGTTTTCTTCCGGTTTAGTGTAAATGATGCCTTTGCTGTAATTGGGCGATTGCCGTAAAGGAACCAGGGGGTCGGTATACCCGATAAATCCTATTTTAACGCCTTTAATACTCCAGGTATGGTAGGGCGGAAAAATCAAATCACCTTTTTTGCCTTCTCCAAGATCATGGTACATGTTGGCACAGACCTTTGGTGCATTCAAGGAGCCCAGTAAAGTTTGCATCGCTTTTTTATAATAAATAACTTCCCAGTTCCCGGGAAGATATAAATCGTAACCCAGTGCATTTAATATGGGTACCATGGCTTTGCCGGTTGTCTTTACCGATAATTCGCTCCCCTGGAACATGTCGCCCGTATCTATTAAAAAAGTATGGGGATTTTTTTTTCTTTCTTTTTCCAGGTAAGTGGCAAGGTGGGCATACCCCCCGGTTTTGCGAAAAACTGCTTTATCATTCTCCCAGAACAATTCATCGTGGGCATGCACCTGGCAATGCACATCGGTGGTTTGTAATATGGACAATATAAATGGCTTATCATCCACAGCAGCAGTATCCTTAACAACATTTTCCGTTGCAAATGAAGCAACCGGCCCGGAAGCCAGTAAGCCTGCACCTCCGAGTGTACCTATCTTTTTTATAAAATCCCGCCTGTTATTATTCATATTGCTGGTTTTAATTTTTCGCTACCGTTGCCGTTTTTTTTGCCTGTAGTTCCTTTTTCTTTTGGTCATCCAGGATCGGTTTGAACGGGCCGAGTTTATGTTGCAGTTCAGAAAAAGCGTCTGCATAAGGCCCGAAAGGATGGTCGATGGGTTTCCTTGATTTATCGGGCCAGTCTTTTGGGGTATTTACGTGCGGCCTTGTTTGGGTGGTTACAAATGCGGCTACATCCCATGCTTCTTCGTCAGTTAATTGTGGGTTTTCATGGGTCACCCCAAGTGGCATATTATACTTCACAAATTTTGCGAAGTTGCTAATGCGGTATAAGCCAGCGCCATCATTAAAACTATTTTTACCCCACAGTGCAGGATATGTGGATTCCGTCTCATCGGGAGTTAAGATACCTTCGCCATTTTGCTGGTGACAGCTCTGGCATTTAGCCACATATACCGCCTGGCCTTTTAAAGGATCGGCGGCACGGTCAAGCCAGGCAAGGTCCTTAAAGCCAGATCCTTGTGCCATAGTGCCTTTCGGCACATTGGATCCCACAAAATTAATATACGCAACGATAGCCTGCATCTCTTTACTTGTTGTGTCCAGTGCCTTACCATTCAGGCTTCGCTCAAAACAATCATTCACTCTTTTATGAATATTCTCTACTGCCCCGCTTCTTGCCCTGAATTTTGGATAGAGTGAGGCTACCGAACCATAATTATTTCCAAACACAGCGGTGCCGGCCTGCAGGTGACAGTTCTGGCAGTTCATGCCATTACTAATTTTCATCACGGACCCCCGGGGGCCGAGATATTTTGCAGTATGTGCCACCAATTCTTTACCGTATTCTATTTGTTCTTTTTGTTTGGTGTCTGTAATACCGGATAGCTCGGGTGCCATCCAATACAAGGAGGCCGTGGTTTTGACTGCACTTTCGGTAATTGTGGTACCAGTCTTCTCCTCCGGTTTGCCTGGTTGAGATCGGTAAAATATTATAAACGGAATGGCAACTATACTTAGTACCAGGACTATGACAACCACCAGTAGTCTGTTAATGGCAGACATTAACCCCTGGTTAATATTGTTGTTAATTTCTTCGGGGTTGTTTTCCATAACGAAAAATTAATTAGTGGGGTAATTTATCCTTTAGCAGCCCATACAAAAACGTTCCAACCAAAGCAAAAAAGAAAACGATCGCCATAGATAAAAAGCCATAACCAATATTCACCACCATTGGTCCCGGGCATGCCCCGCTGAGTGCCCAGCCCAGGCCAAAAATTGAACCGCCTAAAAGATAACGTGCGATTGATTTGTCTTTAGGATAAAAGCTAATCGGGTTGCCGTGAAAATCCCTTATCTGGAACTTTTTTATCAAGGCAACACCAATCACACCTAGAATTACAGCGGTGCCAATGATTCCGTACATATGAAACGCCTGGAAACGGAACATTTCCTGGATCCTGAACCATGAGATGGCTTCAGATTTTGCCATCACAATTCCAAAGACAATACCGAGTAAAAGAAATTTTATAAACTTCATCTGATTAAAATATTAAAGGGAATATTAAGAATGTCATTACCAGGCCGCCTATGAAAAAACCGACCACTGCAATGAGGGAAGGCAACTGCAGGTCAGCCAACCCGCTGATCGCATGACCGGAGGTACACCCTCCGGCATAACGCGCCCCGAATCCCACCATGAGCCCGCCCAGCGTAAGGACCAGGAATCCTCTTAAGGTGAAAATGGCTTTTAAACTAAACAACTCTTCCGGCTGCAGCGAAGTGGGTGCCGATATACCCAGTTGGGCCAGGTCGCTGATAGTAGAAGGGGAAATCTGTACAGGTACATCAGTGGACAGGAATTGCCTTGCAATAAAACCCCCGACGATCGCGCCTACAAGGAACACTAAGTTCCATACCTGGGTCTTCCATTTAAAATCAAAGAATTTTGCTTTTTTGCCTAAGCCTGCTGCAGCACAGATGGTCCTTAAATTTGAAGAAAAACCAAATGACTGTCCGAAATATAAAAGAAAGAACATGATGGCAGCTATCATCGTACCCGAAAACCACCACGACCATGTTTGTGTTATGAGCTCTCTCATCCTTGATAAATTAATTGTTTAAATGAAATGAAATAATAGGTTTGAACAAATGTTTAATGAGTTTTTCTGTAGCACTATGATGAAACATTCCCCCTTTGCCATGGGTTCCGATGCAGATGATATCCATTTCATGCATTTGGTTAAAATGAGCCACACCATTTTCTACATCCTTATCGCTTATTAAGTGGCATTGGTAATTACTGATCCCGTTTAATTCAGCAAATTTTTTCATGTTTGATTCTACTATTGATTTTTCCTCCTGAACTTTCCCGGATGTAATTTGCAGAAAATGAAGTTTGGTATTAAACGCTTTAATCAGTTTATATACCAGGGTCATGTCCTCCTGTGCGGGGTGACTGAAATCATGGACAAACAACACATTCCTTATCTCCAGGTCTGAACGGTCACACATTAAAGACAACAGCGGCACCCTGGATCTGCGTGCAATAGCCTGCGTTTCTGAACCAGAGAGTTTTTCTTTTATTCCCCAGGCTCCTTTCGTTCCCATCACAATCATATCAAAATGATTTTGCTGCGAAAAATCCAGGATGGCATCAGTCATTTTTCCCAATACAAGGTGAGACTGGATATCGTTCCCGTACAATGTTTTTAGGTTAGTGAGTTTCCTTTCTGCAATTTCTTTTTGTTGTACCACGTAGTTTACATCAATTTCACCGCAGGTTTCTATTTGTCCTGCGGCATTAATGGTTACTGTATCTGGTACCACCAGCACATGCAAAAAGTGTATATCCAACTTAGCCATAGCTTCCAGTTTTTTCACCATCAGGTAGGCATACTCCGCCTGTACGGAGAAATCTGTAGGGATCAATATTTTTAAACTTTCCATATTTAGGGGAATGATTTTGGGGTGAAATTTATTGCACAAACTGGTTTACTTCCTGCCAGGTGCCGCCATTTACCACACCGCTGATCCCATTTTGTTCCAGGATCGATTTGGCCTGACCGCTCCTGTTGCCACTCCGGCAAAAAACGATGATGTTTTTTTTGTTTTTAAATTTCGGCAATTCTGCTATGACCCGATCAAGAGGAATATTTACAGAACCATTCACATGGCCTTCTGCAAATTCCGCGGGTGTTCTCACGTCCACGAGGTATGCGCCCTCGCCTATCAATGACTTCAGATCAACCTTTGGTGTGTCGCTAAATAATTTTTGAAAAATGTTCATGTTGTTGATATTTTATAATGTAAATATTTTTTGCCCGTGCCTGCATAAGCCTGCAACTACCAGGTTGCACAACTGCTACTCCTGCTTTAGGGTGCGATTGTATCGTCGTTTTCCAGGGCCTGTTTTTTATTTTCCTTTTTAAACAAACCCAGCAAAAGGGAACCCATTACTGCGCCATAAATTGTACTGTTTAAAGGTTTGGAAGTAATGGCGCATGTTCCTGTTACGCATCCTACCTGCTGCCAGTAAAAATACCCGGCAATAGCTCCAACAAGCGCGCCCAGCAGGTACAGGATATTATTATTAAACCACTTCTTCATAGGAAATTGCTTTTGAATTTTTGTCCGTTTTTTTAGGGGGTGTAGCACAGCCCCCGGCTCCACAGCAGCCCATATTAAAAACCGCCATCGAGGTAAACAACAAGCCGGCCACGCCAAACATTGTATCTTTCGATAGGTAAGCCTGCACTATGATCGCCAGGCCTATGATCAGCCGAAGGACCCTGGAAAATGTCCAGTTTTTTAAAATCGTTTCTTTCATTTTTAGAGTTGTTTATTTTCATGCAAATTGCCAATTGCACAACTTACATATGATTTTGCCCTTCGAAAAAGATTATTGTTGCCCCTTTCCGGATAACCCAATGCAGCGAGTTTACCGATCAATTCTTCCCGGTCGATAGCTATGCCGGTAATGCACACCTTGTTGAGTTCCTGGAAGACCTGCACGGAAGTAACTCCTTTTAATTTAAACAGGGTGTTTTTTATGGTGTTAATGCACCCATCACATTTAATATTGTCTACTATTACCTGGTGTGTTGTCAATGTAATTAATTTATAAAGCAAATTTACCGGCCCTTAAAAGGACTTTTTGTAACAAAGGTTACATTATGGCGCCCGCAGTTTTTTTTAACAGCCTCCCCTGGTATTGGTGATACCTACCCCTGGTTTGCCGGTTTAAATCCAAATGCCCGCCCTATTAAAAATAGAGCGGGCATCCTTTTATTGTGGTTCAATCAATTTCGCGGTGATTCCAGTTGGGCCTGGGCAGCAGCTAATCTTGCTATAGGAACCCGGAATGGTGAGCAACTAACATAGTTCATCCCGATCCTGTGGCAGAATTTCACACTCTCTGCATCGCCGCCGTGTTCCCCGCAGATACCAACTTTTAAATCTGCCTTTGTCTTCCGGCCTCTCTCCGTACCAAATTTTATCAATTCACCCACGCCTTCCTGGTCTATGGTCTGGAAAGGATCATCTTCCAGCAATTTCTCATCAAGGTATTTTGGAAGAAAACCACCTACGTCATCCCTGCTGAATCCAAAACTCATCTGTGTAAGGTCATTGGTGCCAAAGCTGAAAAAGTCTGCAACGGTGGCCATTTGTTCCGCTTTTAATGCGGCCCTCGGGATCTCTATCATTGTACCATAGAGATAAGGTATTTTCTTCATACCTGTTTTTTCCAACACTTCCAGGTAAACCCTGTCCACGATCGTTTTCTGGTGTACCAATTCATTCACCGTACAGGTGACAGGCACCATAATCTCGGGGAATGCTTTTTTACCGGATTTTAAGATTTCGGCTGTAGCTTCAAAGATGGCCCTTATCTGCATTTCTGTTATTTCCGGGTAACTTACGCCCAACCTTACACCCCGGTGGCCGAGCATCGGGTTATTTTCGTGTAATGCCAGGACCCTCCTGCGTAATATACTCATGCTAATCCCCAATTCTTTGCTGAGCTGGTGTAATTTTTCAGAATCGTGGGGTACAAATTCATGTAAAGGCGGATCCAGTAACCTGATGGTGACGGGGAATCCTTTCATGGTATTTAAAGTATCCTTCACATCTTTTTTCACAAACTTGTATAAATCATTTAAGGCCAGCCTGCGCTCTTTTTCGGTTTTACTCACGATCATTTTGCGCAAAAGGAATAAGGGTTGTTCGCTATTCTCGCCATAGAACATATGTTCCGTGCGGAACAGCCCGATGCCCTCTGCTCCGAATTTTATTCCCTGTGCAGCATCTTCCGGCGTTTCTGCATTGGTCCGCACCGCCATTATTTTGGTTTTGTCTACCAGTTTCATCAGGTTTTTGTAGGATTGGTTTTCCTCCAGGTCCACATCTACCAACGCCATACTGCCCAGGTAGACCAGGCCTTTTGTGCCATCTAAACTTATCCAGTCCCCTTCTTTGATATAAGTACCATCATTGGCTTTGAAAGATTTTGTTTCGCCATGAATTTCAATATCTGTACAGCCCACGATACAGCATTTGCCCCAACCCCTGGCTACCAATGCAGCATGGGATGTCATCCCTCCTTTCGTGGTAAGAATGGCCTGTGATTTATGCATACCATCTACATCTTCCGGGGAGGTTTCTTCTCTCACCAAAATCACCTTTTCTCCCCTGGCCGCCCATGCCACTGCATCATTTGAAGAAAATACTACCCTTCCTTTTGCACCTCCCGGACCGGCAGGTAAACCTTTTGCAATTGCCCTGGTTACCTTTTGTATTTCGGGATCAAGCATAGGTAACAATAACTCCACCAACTGATTGGGGGCGACCCTCATCACGGCAGTCCTCGCATCAATCAATTTTGAGTGATACATGTCCATGGCAATTTTTACCGCTGCAATTCCATTTCGTTTCCCGATACGGCATTGTAACATATATAACTTACCTTTTTCAATGGTAAATTCTATATCCTGCATATCCTTATAATGTTTCTCAAGCCGGTTTTGAATTTCAAACAATTGTTTGTATACAGCGGGCATTGTTTCTTCCAATGTAGGAAGATGTTTACTTTGCTCGTTCCTGGAATAGGAATTCACCGGGGCAGGTGTCCTGATCCCTGCCACCACATCTTCTCCCTGGGCGTTCAATAAATATTCGCCATAAAATTTATTTTCACCATTCCCGGGGTTTCTTGTGAAAGCTACTCCTGTGGCACTGGTATCTCCCATATTGCCAAATACCATGGCCTGCACATTCACAGCAGTTCCCCACTCATCCGGAATTTTTTCAAT
>JAKFCK010000187.1:0-15744 GCA_036676685.1 Chitinophagaceae bacterium
TGATATGTTTTACTTTATATTCTTTAGTATAAGGATCATCCAGTGTCTCTACATGAATAAACCAATAGATATCTGCTCTTTTTGGCTTTCCACCCAAAATCGAGTATATGATCTTATGTTCCAGTTCTTTTGCATTATCTGCGCTTGTCAGGTACACCAGGTGTGTAGCATAAGTGGGAATTGTTTTATCATTACTTAACTCCTCTAATTTCGGAACATAATCATCCAGCCTGACAAACTCCACGTAGCGATTTTTAATTTTTCTGGCCCTGTACCAAACGTACATAACCAGGAATAGGGCACCGCCTACCAACAATGTAACGTAACCACCATGCGGGAACTTTTCGAGGTTGGCAATTAAAAAGGCGCATTCAATACCCAGGTAGGTGGCCAGGAAAAGGTAGATATATATGGGCCTTATTCTATGCAATACAAGGAAGTTTGCAAAAAGAAGGGTTGTGGCTATCATGCACATGGTGATGGCCAGGCCATACGCAGCTTCCATGTTGGTTGCTTTTTTGAAATAAAGCACAATGCCACAGCACCCGATAAAAAGGATAGTGTTTATGGCCGGTACATACAATTGCCCCCTGGCTTCGGTTGGATATTTTATTTTCATTTTAGGCCAAAGATTTAGCCTGATGGCCTCACTCACCAGGGTGAATGAACCACTGATTAGCGCCTGGCTTGCTATAATGGCAGCACTGGTAGCAATGATAATTCCAATAATAACAAACCAGTGAGGCATTACTCCATAAAATGGATTGAAACCTGCAGTAATCATTTGTTCGGTGATAACATCAGCTTTGTGATGAGACAAAAGCCAGGCTCCCTGGCCCAGGTAATTAGTGATTAAGGCAGTTTTTACAAATATCCAGGACACCCTAATGTTTCCCCTGCCGCAGTGGCCCAGGTCGGAGTACAATGCCTCTGCCCCTGTGGTGCAAAGGAAAACGGCACCCAGTAACCAGAAGCCTTCGGGGTAAGTGGTGAGTAAGTCAAATGCATAATAAGGATTAAATGCCTTGAACACACTAAAATAATCCGGTAAATGAGTTATTCCTAAAACAGCCAGCATGGCAAACCAAAGGCACATCACCGGCCCGAATAATTTTCCGATGGAGGCAGTTCCAAATTGCTGCATAAAAAATAGAGCGCTTATTATGCCCAGCACTATTCCAATAATTGTGTTATCAGTAACTGCATGAAATGCCGGAATATTCCTTAATCCTTCAATTGCAGAAGTCACGGATATGGGAGGAGTGATCATGCCATCTGCCAACAGGGCAGCACCACCTATCATTGCAGCGAACACCAACCATTTCTTGCGCCGGCGTACCAGTGCATATAACGAAAAAATGCCCCCTTCCCCGCGGTTATCTGCCTGGAGAGTGAGTATAACGTACTTCACAGTAGTTTGTAAGGTCAAGGTCCAGATCACGCAGGACAGGGATCCTAAGATCAACTGGTCAGTGATCTCCCTGTCCTTTATAAGGGCATTTAAAACATATAATGGAGATGTGCCTATATCACCATAAATAATACCGAGTGCTATCAACAGGCCTGCTGCGGATACCTTTTTCAAATTGACCGGGCTGCTCACTTTTTATTCAATTTTTATTTTCAATTTTTATGTCTTGTCCCGGGGAGCTTAATAGCATATTGCGCGATGCCAAAGAACCTTGCCGAAGGATCACTTTAGGTACTATGTCTGCTTTATATTTTTATCGCCGGCTGTGAACCGGTAACCAACACCGGTTTCCGTTATGATATAACAGGGACGGTTAGGGTCAGTCTCTATTTTCTTCCTCAGCTGGGCTATATAAACTCTCAGGTATTGAGATTGGTCTAAAAAATCCGGGCCCCAGATATTTTTCAATAGAAAATGATGGGTCAATACTTTGCCTTCATTTTTTACTAAAAGGATCAATAAGCTATATTCTGTAGCAGTGAGCTTTACCATCTCCCCGTTTTTCCTGACAGTTCTTGTAAGCAGGTCTATAGATAAACCCTCATAGTTAAGTACAGGGCCACTCTCATCAACGGCGCTACTTCTAAGTGCAGAACGGATACGTGCCAGCAACTCCCCTGTGCGAAAGGGTTTCACCAGGTAATCGTTGGCCCCATTGTCCAATGCCTTTACGATATCTTCTTCATTGTTCTGTACGGATATAATTATTACAGGTTTTGCATACCACTGCCGCAATTCTGTTAACAGGGAATGCCCATCGCGATCGGGCAATCCCAGATCCAATAGAATCACATCCGGTGGGTGATTGGCAGCAGCGATCAAACCATCCTTTGCATTTTCCGCCTCAGCAACGGAATAGTCGTTCGACTGCAAAGTGATCCGCAGCAATTTCCTGATCTGCGCCTCATCATCAATAACCAATATTTGCGCGCTATTCATTTTTAATGCTGTTTAGATAAGAAATTTCTGTAGGGATCCTGATAATAAATTTTGCTCCACCAGCACTGCTGCTTTGCAGGCTTATCGTACCGTTGTGAGCTTCTATAAATCCTTTAGCAATGGAGAGGCCCAGGCCGGTCCCCCCGGTTTTAGAATACTTGAGCCGGTAAAACTTTTCAAATACCTTTTCCCTTTCTCCCGGTGGAAACCCTTTGCCGTTATCCTCTACCGTGATCACACAGGTCCTGTCCATACAATCACCCGTGATAGATATGGTTGAACCGGGCGGCGTATAGGTCACTGCATTGTTGATAAGGTTATTTAATACCTGTTCCATTAAGCCCATATCAAGTTTAAAGAGGGGCATATTTTCTTTAACATGTACTGTTACGATGTGATCGGTTGAATATTCTTCGACATTTTTAATGGAAGCGTAGATAAGTTCATTTACATCGCACCAGTCTCTCCTGGGCCGAATGACCCCACTTTCCAACCGGGACATATTCAGCAGGTTTTCTACCTGCTGATTAAGCCTTAAAGCCGCTAGTGAAATCTCCGATATAAGGCTTGCCTTATTTTCATCTGTGAGCTTGCCGGCATTCATGGCAAGGTTATCTGATGCGCCGATGATGGTGGCGATAGGTGTTCTTAATTCATGCGAAAGCGAATTAAGTAATGTATTGTACAGCTTTAATGTATTGGCTTTCTCTTCTTTTTTACGGGCTATTTTTTGAATCTCCCGAATCTTAAAAGTAAGTACTGCATGCACCATCGCAATAATGAAATACATGATAAAGAAAAAAAGATCTTCGTTGGCCCTTACATGGAAAGTAAACCTGGGCGGTATAAAAAAGAAGTTCCATATCAAAGCACTCAGCACAGCGGAAATCAACACAGGTAATACATCAAAGAACAACGCCAGGATAGACAGCGTTACCAATAATAAAAATGCCACAACCTTATACCCAATGAACGGTGTGAAAAAAAAAGATAATAGCGAAACGGCCAGGATAGATCCAAGGCTGATGAAGTATTGGGTTCGTTTCGGAATAAAGTCTGTCAAGTAATTTGATAAGGCGCTTTCAAACCCTTGTACAAAGTTAGATCTCTGTTATAAATCCCGTATAAAACTATTGTGCCCGAACATAAAGATTGTATAAAGATATTTGCCGGGTGGACTGGCAGGTTATGCAATAGCGACTTAATTACCGTGGATGTAAACAAGAAAAGGGCACTATAACGATCTCACTTTCCCTATCATTGGTTAACCTGGTATATTTCTCCGAATACCGCTATTTTTGTTGCCCGCATGCGTAACAATAGAAAATACCTGGACCTGGTAACAAGATGGAGTTTACAAAAGGCTAAAAATTCGGCTTTTGTGAGGGAGAACTGGAACAACAGGTTCCTAAACTGGATAAGCGCTTTGATCCTTGTTTTGCTCGTGCCTGCTGCAGGTTTGGTAATATATGAGTTTGGTTTCCGCGCCATATACAGTAACAGCGCAACCATTAATTTCTGGTTCAGGTTGCTGCTGGTAACCATTTCCGTTTTAATGGGCTGCAGGTTATTGCTGGAAGTTTTTGTAGTCAAGAAAAAATGGGCAAGGTTATTTGGTCTTGTGGGTTGGGTGCTGCTGTTGTTTGTTACGTTTTATATTCTCCCGCTAAAGGCCTCCAGCACAAACCTTGACGCTAACAGTTACCTCGCTTATAAATTTATGCTCTACTCAGTGGTGGGCGTCACCTTTATCACCGAGGTCGCCTATTTCCTGCGGTTCATTTATTCCAGCATAGTAAATCCCGGCGTTATATTCGTAGGCAGTTTCGGCCTGTTGATTTTGATCGGTGCATTTTTATTAAAGTTACCTAATGCAGCTACCCGGCACACTTCCGTGATCGATGCATTGTTTACATCCGCCAGTGCCGTATGCGTAACCGGCCTCACCGTTGTAGATACCGCCACACACTTTACCCCTTTCGGGCAATTTATTTTATTGCTGCTTATCCAAACAGGTGGCCTGGGATTCATGACCTTCGCGGGATTACTGGCCTATGCCGTGGCTGGCAATGCATCTTTTAAGTCGCAGCTGGCTTTAACTAACGTGATGAGTTCACGCAACGTGGGCAACATTATGAAATTCATTTACAGGGTAGTTTTTATCACGTTGTTATTTGAGGCCCTTGGGGCGGCCGGTATCTACTTTACTTTGGATGATGCCTTGTTTGAACGCAAGCTGGATAAAATATTTTTTGCTGTTTTCCATGCCGTATCCGCTTTTTGTAATGCAGGGTTTTCTACCTATACCAATAACCTGAATGAGGGCGTGATCAAATTCAATTACCCGTTACAATGTTTTATCGCGGTGCTGATCATCCTGGGTGGCATGGGATTTCCCATTGTATTTAACCTCTACAGGTTTATCAAAATGAAGGTTTTTAATTTGGTGCAATACGCCAGGGGCAGCGCAAAAAGGGCTTATATGCCCAATGTGATCATGCTCAATTCCCGCCTGGCATTGGTTGTGAGCGCCATCCTCCTGGCTGTCGGGTTTTTGAGTTACCTGGTTTTTGAGCAATCAGCCACGCTGGCACAACATCCTACTATAGCGGGAAAACTCGTCACGGCTTTTTTTGGCAGCGTAACGCCAAGAACAGCCGGCTTCAATACAGTGGATCTACCGGCCATGACCCTGCCCATGGTGATGGTTTATCTTTTGCTGATGTGGATCGGTGCATCACCTGCATCTACGGGTGGCGGTATTAAAACCACAACCGCAGGCGTGGCTTTCCTGAATATGATCGCTATATTAAGAGGGAAAGACCGCACAGAGTTTTTCCGCTCCGAAATATCTTTTCAGTCCACCAGGCGTGCATTTGCTATCATTATGCTCTCCCTGCTTTTCATCGGGTTGATTGTTTTTGGCATCTCCATAAATGACAGCGACAAAGGCCTGATCAATATTGCCTTTGAAGCTTTTTCTGCTTTTAGTACAGTGGGTTTAACGTTGGGTATTACGCCATATCTTTCTGTATCCAGCAAGACGGTGTTAATTTTTGCGATGTTCATCGGGAGGGTGGGCGCTATTTCGTTGCTGGTATTATTCATCAACCAAAGCAAACAATTATATTACCGGTACCCGAGAGAGGATATAGCATTTTAAAAATTTACGTGTATGAAATTTATAGTATTTGGATTAGGCAATTTCGGCGCCGCGCTTTGCGAACAGATGGTGCAACTGGGTCATGAGGTCATTGGGGTAGACTCCAGGCTGGAAACGGTTGAAAAATATAAACACCGCATTACACATGCCATTGCCCTGGACGCGAGGAACCAGGAAGCCGTGAAGCAGTTGCCGATCAACGACCTGGATGCAGCAATTGTAGGTATTGGGGAAGACGAGGGCACAGCTATCATGGTTACGGCACTCCTCAAACAAATGGGGGTAAATAGGATTATCTGCCGCGTCACTTCTTCGCTCCAGAAAATTGTGTTGGAAGCCATGGATATCCAGGAGTTCGTGTACCCGGAATCCTACGCGGCAGAACGGCTGGCTTTAAAACTTGATATGCCGGGGGTGGTAGATTCTTTCCAGGTGAATGCAGACTACAGGGTGCTGGAAATTAAGGTGCCCCAGCGATATGTTGGCCAGTCCGTGAACCAGCTGAAACTGGCGGAACGTTATAAACTTGTATTGATCACCATTTTAAAAAAGGTAACCACTACCAGTATTTTTGGCCATGAAACCAGTGGTTTGCAGGTAACCGGCATAGTACCCCCTGAAACCATTTTAGATAAAGGCGATGTGTTGCTGTTGTTTGGTTCGCCAAAAGACCTGGAGAGGTTTATCCTCGGGGGATAAAGGAAAGCGCGGCGCCAGGAATAAAACATTTTCTTTCACTCCACACTGGTGATCGGAACAATCCACGCTAACGTTGATTTGACGTCCTGTACCTATTTATGCGAGATAAATACCGAGGACCTTCCTTCTTCGATCAGCGCTTTGGCATGGCTGGTATGAAACAACCGGGAGAGTTGATTTCTGTTGTAAGATCCCATCACGGTCAACACCCGCGGTAATGGCCGGGTATACTCCACAAGTTGGTCTGCCACCTTTCCCTGCAATATTTCAACCTCTAGCCGGGGATAATATTGGGACAGCCACATGTTGATATTTCTCTCTTGCGGCAATTCCGGGTGGCTGCCATCGTGCACATACAAGAGAGTTGTTGGCAGGTCCCGGAAGCCGGGGAACAGGTAACTATACATTTTGACTGCGTAAATGCTGGATAAACTGCCATCATAAGCCAGCACAATGTTCTCGGGGGTACCTGCATCCTTTGATATCAGGTACACCGGGCAGTGGGCATCAGACAGCAGGTCGGCAACATTATGTTCGTGCACATCCTGGTGAGCATCTGCCAGCACAATATCAGCAAATGCACTGAGCCGGATGATATCTTTATTGCTTACATTGGTATCCGGCTCTATCAAATAGGCTACACCTGCAGTTTCGCATTCATCTTTAAAAACTTTCACCTGGGCCGCTATCAATTCTTCATCTTCTTCTTTTATGCTTCGGCCGGTAAGGTTGTTCTCCGTTAATGAAAGATCATTCGGAAAAAGATAATGAGGTCCTGCAAGGTCGGAGCGGTAAAACACAAAAAAAGTGTGCAGCAGGGCGGACGACGCCTTTGCGATATTGATGGCAGCGTCTCTTACGTGCGGTGGCGTTAATGTAGCATTTAAAATAAGCAGGATATTTTTCATATACACGTTTTTATATGTTGCTGATTTGCTGAATTATAAATGTCTAAGTCTTTTCTAAAATAATGTTTATTTACGCAAAACCATTGCATAAGTTAGTAAAAACTAACGGGAGTTCACCGGTTGTTGCACCCGGAAGTTCCTGGATGCGTTAAATGTTCTGCCAAACATATCGGTGGCGCGTACTTCCAATTTATGGTCCCCCGGCCGCAGGTTATTGGGCAACCTGGCACCCCAGAGGTGTGTGCAGTTTTCCGGGTTGCTGGGGCGCCGGCCTGGCATCAACTCATCAGCAAAATCCCATTTGAACAAACCAGCCATAAAGGACGGGTCTGCATTTTCCGTATACTCCATTTTTTTCCATTCCTGCTGATCGATCCTGTATTCAACAAGGTCTCCCTGCTTACCCATAAAAAAGTTGGCGTATAACATGGCCGAGGTTCGCCTGCTGGCCACCACTTTTGGCGCATATAAACTTACCTGGTAATCTGCCGGCTGGCCTGCAACTTTATAATCGATTTTGTACTGGTTTCCTTTGAAGTGAATGAAGGCATACCCCTTAGGTGTACCATCCCTCATAGTAGACACAGGCACGCCCTTTTCATTTAACTCCCCGGAATACCAGTCACCGGAGGTAGTGCCTGCATTAAATTCATGATGAGGTGTTGCCTGCAGCCAGCCCTCGGCCTTTCCAAAGAAATTATTCCGCTGCAGGTGCGTATGTGCAGACAAGGAGAGCGTGTGCGGGTAGTCCCTGAGCAGGTAAAATAAACGGTCACGATCGGACTTCCTGTAAGTGTTGCCGTGCATTTGTAAGGGTATATGAAAGGCCAGTACCACAAGCTGATCTTTTGGCACCAGCCTCAGGTCATTCTCTATAAAGCTGAGCTGATCGGTTCTGAATCCTCCCCAATAGCCTTTAGTATCCCTTGGGTCCGGGTAAAGGATATCATCAAGGATAATAAAATGAACCTTGCCGTAATTGAATGAATAATTGGCAGGGCCAAAATTGGCTTCGTAGGTTTCATCAGAAAGGGAGTCAGCTGTGGCTTCGTAATTCATGTCATGGTTGCCCATCACATTAAACCAGGTGATGCCAACCTTCTGAACGGCATCGATGTAAGGGTTGTGCAAGGTTAGGTCGTCGCCCACCAGGTCGCCCAGGCTCAGGCCGAAACTTACATTTTTGATGCCGGCTACTTCGTCCACCACACCCCGGGAAAAAAAGTCAACTTCCTTTTCGGTGTAAGGTTGCGGGTCGCCAAAAATAAGGCTGGTAAATTGATTTTCTTCGCTTGTTGGCAGCAATGCAAAGTTCACAGCGGCCGGCAATTTACCGGTTGGTGCCACGCCCTTATATTTAAAATTGCCTGGCGAACCTGCCGGTTTATGATTATAATAGAACCGGGGCAGTTTTTTTTCGGTTACCGGTAGTAGGTACCCGGCAGGTTTGATCACAAATATGATATCATCTTCGTCTATACCTAGCTGGTATCTTCCATCGCGGTCCGTCGCAACAACATCCCTTCCATTGGAAACCCCCACAGCGGGAACACCCTTTTCTTTTTTATCCTTTATCCCGTTGCCATTGGCATCTTCATATACATAACCTGACACCTGTGCCTGCGCAAAAAGCGTCGTGGAAATTGTTATGGCCATCAGCAACATCATTATTTTTTTCATATGCAGTTTCCTGTTGATTTGATTATTCAGACTTATATTGAACGCGATATGGTGCTCTTCATGCAAATGTTACCCTATCGCTGCCACCATACTTTCACATTGATATCATCGCCCCCCATACCCTGAACCGCTTCCTGGTAATTGGTTGTGTTGGTAGAACGAATGGCCACAGGGTAATAATACCGGGATGGTAACAACTGGTTGTTAAGCATGCCGGGACCCACTGGCAATATGGGGAAACCCGTGCGCCGCTTCTCAAACCACTGCTGGTAATCTACAAAAAATAATGCATAATATTTTTGCAGCATGATGCGTTCAAGTGTACCATCAAATGCAGCCGCAGGGTTTGTAAAATAGGTAGAAGGCATCACCGCACCCCATTGTTCTATCGCGGCTTTCACCCCTTTTTCATAAGCCGCCCTGGCTGCTGCTGCATCGTTGTTTAACAAGGCTACTTCCGCTTTAATAAATTCAACTTCTGCATAAGGAAGTATAGGTATGGTCATGGGTGCTGTCACCAATGTTATGTTCATATTAGAAGGGATAAAGTCAAAGGCTGCACCGTTGCCGTCATACCCACTGGGAATGCCCTTGTACCCGAGGGAACCCGTACCCGTTACCGGGCGTGCTGTTGTAAGAAATTTTGGAAGCCTGGGATCCGAAAAATTGTTCAGGTTGTCCACAAAAAATTGTGAAGCTGCCCGAAAAGTCGTAAAGTCAATAGCCCTTCCCCATGGAGACATGTAAGGTGCCACACCGGTTAAACTTAAAACTGCAGCATCTGTATTCGCCGTAAAAACGGGGTACGTTGCGGGGTTGGCAATCATCCTGTTTAATTCTGAAAGGGAATTCATTTCAGTACGCTTACTGACCCTGAGCAATAAACGCATGCGAAGCGAATTGGCAAATTTTTTCCACTTCGTAATGTTGTTGGCATACAGGATCTCTGTTCCGAATTTCATCGGGATAGCGGTATTAAATAATTTATTAGCCGAGTCGAGGCTCGCTATAAGTGTTGTGTACACTTCCCGTTGTGTGTCAAACTTCGGGCGCAGGATACCTTCGTCACCACGGGTAGCTTCCGTCATGGGGATATCTCCAAAAGCATCGGTAAGGTTAGCGTACATCCATGCATTCAAGGTAATCGCCACCCCCTGGTAATTTACATCACCCTGGGCCACTGCCGCATTGTATGTTTCTTTTACATTCGTAAGCCAGCGGTAACTCATATTCCAGAAACCTGCTCCCGAGTTTTCGGAAATATCGTAGCGGTGAATGCCGCCCGAGGGGCTGGGGAAAGGAAGGTTCACCTGCATCAGGCTGAAGGTAAAATCATCTGCCTTGCCCATATTGTAAGAAGTTACTTCATAAAGAATGGGGGTTAATAAAGTACCGGGACTGATGCTGCTGATACGGTTTGGATCCGTGTTGATCTCTTCAAAGTCTTTTGTACAGGAAAACAAACTCACCGTTGCAAAAAGTACTGCCGCCTGTTTTAAATAAAGTTTCATAATTCGCATGATTAAATGAGTTATTAAAATTTTAAAGTAAGGTTAGCGCCAAAAGTCCGCTGCGTTGGCATCTGCCCCATTTCTATACCAGGCAATATTGTACTACCATTGAGTGCTGCCGTTTCCGGATCAAACATGGGGAAGTCGGTGATCATAAACAGGTCCCTGCCATATAAAGCAAAGGTTACCTGCCTGAAAACAGTACGGCTGATCAATTGTGCAGGAAGCGAATATTCTATGCGGGCTTCTCTTAACTTTATGAATGAAGCATCAAAAGAATTCGACTCCACATTTGCCCGGCGATAATAATCTGCATAATAATCAGCAGGTATCACCTGTTTGGTATTAGGTACATATTTACCATCGGACCCCATTACCACACCATCCCCGATGATGTAGTTCTCCTCACGGCCACGCAAGGTATGTTTCAGTTTACCTTGTTCACTCATCTTATGATGCGTTTGAGAATAAACGATACCTCCGTATTGCCCATCCAATAAAAAACTAAACCGTACATTTTTGTAAGAAAATTCGTTCCTGATCCCACCCTTCCAGTCGGCGTAAGCAGAACCTATATACTGAATTTCCGCAGGGCGTGCGGGAAGACCGTTTGCATTGTAAACGATTTGCCCATCTGGTGAACGAACAAATCCAAATCCATAAATATCACCTGTTGTGCCGCCTACTCTTGCCTGCAACGTTGCATTACCACCGTATCCTATATCCTGTTTGTCTTCCATGCCTTCGGTAAGTTCCAATACTTTATTTTTATTTTTTGCCCAGGTAAGCATGGTCGTCCATTTAAACGATTTGGAAACGACAGGTTTTGCAGATACAACCAGTTCCAGGCCGCGGTTACGGATTTTGCCCCCGTTTAAAATGGCCTGGCTGTAGCCAGAGGTCGGATCTACGGGCGCCTGCAATATTTGGTTCCTGGTAATGTTGTGGTACCATGTTGCATCCAGGGTGATCCTGTTTTGTAAGAACCGAAGATCGATGCCGGCTTCAAAACTAGAAGAGATCTCTGGTTTAAAATCTATGTTGTGCAGTAAGGTGGGAACCGATGCAGAACTGGGGAAAGGACTGTTTCCATAATATTTTTGATCCTGGTAAGGATCTGTATCGTTGCCTACCTGTGCAAAAGACAACCTTGTTTTTGCAAATGAAATGGCTTTTGGCAATTGAATAAGCTCACTTACGATGATGCTGTTGCTCACGGAAGGATAAAAGAAGGAGTTGTTTTGTTTAGGCAATGTGCTGCTCCAGTCATTCCTGCCGGTTACGTCAAAAAATATTTTGCTTTTCCAGTCAACTGATGCCAGGCCATATACGCTGTTTACGTTTTTGCTACGGTCTGTCACATTGGTTTCCGGTGTACCGCTTCCGTTGGCGAGCATATATACACCCGGGATAACCAGGCCAATTACACGACTCTCCAGGTTGTTATACCGGCGCACCATAACATTTGCTCCCACCGAGCTTTGGAAATTAAAATCTTTGCCGATATCTTTTTTGTAGGTCAGCAAAAAATCGTTGTTGATCTCGGAATAGTTAATGCTTTGTTCCTTGTAATAACCGCTTTGGAAATTGGCAGAACTGTATGGCCGGCGCTGCTTACGATCATCCATGGTAAGTTCCATACCGGACCGTACCATCAGTTCCAGGTTTTTATGGATGGTATAATTGGCTGACAAATTCCCGATGACCTGGTTGCTCTTAATGGCATTGGTCATTTCATAAGCGATAAGGTATGGATTATCAATAAAAGAACTGAATGGATGTACCTGGTCAACATTCTCTTTGCCTTTTTTCCATATTGGCCGGTACCATTGCAGGTCTACGTTGGGGTTTTGGAAGATCATGAAATAGGCAATAGACTGGTTGTTGTAACCGGTGGCAGGAAGGTTGTCACTTTGTTTGTTGGTATAATTTATTTTTGACTGGATCTTTAATCTTTCCGACAATCTAAAGTTCATGCTCACGGCTGCGGTTATACGATCATAACCGGTATTTGGCATGATCCATTCGTTTTTAGTATGGGTGAGGGAAGCCCTTGCAGAGGCCTTACTATCTCCACCCTCCAAAGAAATATTATTGGTGAGTGTGAAACCTGTCCTCCAAAAATCTTTTACATTGTTTTTATACGCCTGCCACAGCGTACGCTCTGCACCCCTGCCTTCCAGGGCCGGATCGTATTGGTAATACGACTGGCCATTAAACCGGGGGCCATATGCACTGCTGGTTCCGCTCGTGCTTGCACCATCTGCGGTGGCACCATAAGAGTAGTATTTTTCGCCGGCAATGTTGTATTGTTTGCCTGTGCCTTGCCCGTATTCGTGTTGGTAGTCGGGCCACCTGAGCACATTGTTTACACTAAAATTTGTGTTCACTGTAATGCCAATGCCTTTGTTTTTATTTACTCCCGATTTTGTGGTGATGATCAAAGCGCCACCTGAGGCCCGGCTGCCGTAGAGCGCTGTAGCTGCAGGGCCCTTCAGGACTGTTATATTTTCGATATCATCAGGATTGATGTCGCTGATGCCATTTCCAAAATCTACCGGCACATCTGCGCCAGAGCCTGCCTGGTAAGCATTGCCTACTCCGGAGGAGGTCATGCTGCTGTTCATGGGCACACCATCCAAAACGATCAGGGCATTGTTACCATTGGGATTGAGTGATGCATCTCCACGCAATGTAACCCGCACAGAATTTAACGGGCCAGAGCCCGGGGAAACCAGGCTGAGGCCCGCGACTTTCCCGGATAACGAATTCACAAAATTATTCGACCGCGCATCATTCACGTCCCCGGTATTGAGGTTCTGGGCAGCAAAACCCAATGCTTTCTCGGATCGTTTAATACCCAGGGCTGTTACCACAACGGCTTCCATATCCGTTACGCTTTTTTGCAGGGTGATCTTTAGGTCACTCCGGCTTACCCTGCCCGGCGACAGTTTGCCAAATACCTGGTCGCTGTAGCCAACCATTGATATTTTTAATTCATAAAATACGTTTTCATTCAACCCGGAAAACACGAACAACCCCTGCTCATTGGTTTGCGTGGCAAAACGATTTGACGGGTAACCCGTTTCAGTAAGCACAGCGGTTACCCCCTGCAGCGTATTGCCGGATGGATCCCTGGTGATACCCCGTATGCTATTGTTGACTGCCTGCGCATACCCTGGAAACAGGTTTGAATAAAGGAAGAAGAGTACAAGAAGATACTTTTTCATAATCAATAATTTTTCGTGAAACATTTTGGTAATTGGAGCGGGAAGAAGAATAACTTTTTTGAGCCGCAAAAGTATCCGCACGGCTGCAGGCAGCAGGAAACTTAACGTTACCATAAGTTTACCAAAATGTTATTCGCGGGCATGCGATTTTGTAAAGGGGCGTGCTCACCTATAATAATGTTATCATAATGCTGACGTAACAATTTGTTATTCTGCCGATGGTAGTTTTATGCCGGGTGGCACTGCTGTTTTACAGTGTAAACAACAAACTATTATATCATGAAAACCATCAGGGATTTTTTTATATTGACTTATAGCAGCGTTTTTCTTTTCCGTATTTCTTTTTTTGCATCTCCATTTAAATCCGGGAAATCTGCTTAATGAAAAAGGCCGCTAAACGTAAGATTGATATCCTGGTACTTTCAGACATTCACCTGGGTACCTACGGCTGCCATGCCAAAGAACTATTACACTACCTCAGGTCCGTGAAACCAAAAACCGTTGTGTTGAACGGGGATATCATCGACATATGGCAGTTCAGCAAACGTTACTGGCCCAAAAGCCATATGAAAATAGTGAAGCATATTATGGGATGGATGAGTAAGGGTACGAAGATCTGGTACGTCACAGGTAACCATGATGAGCTGCTGCGGAAATTTGCCGGGTTTAAAATGGGTTCCTTTTGTATCGTGAATAAACTGGTGCTGGACCTGGGTGGCAAAAAAGCCTGGTTCTTTCACGGCGATATTTTTGATGTGACTATGCAAAACAGCAAGTGGCTGGCCAGGCTCGGGGCCGTGGGATATGATACGCTGATCCTGATCAACCGTATGGCCAATTTTATTTCGGAACGGGTGTTTAATAAAGGCAAACTATCCCTGAGTAAAAAGATAAAGGACAGCGTGAAAAGCGCGGTAAAATTTATCAATGATTTTGAGCAAACGGCTGCAGAAATTGCCATAGGCAATGGGTATGATTATGTGTTGTGCGGGCATATTCACCAGCCGGAGATACGACAGGTGCAAACAGAACAGGGAGAGATCCTGTACCTGAATAGCGGGGACTGGATAGAAAACCTCAGTGCGCTGGAGTATGCAAATGGGGAATGGAACATCTATAAGTTTGACGAAACGGAAAAAGCAGCAATGCAGAAGGTGAAGGCTGCAGATGATGATCCGGACAGCAACAGGTTATTTGCAGAAATGCTGGCAGAATTTAATTCAATGCGTAACTGATGAAAATATTATACGCCATACAAGGTACAGGCAACGGTCACTTAAGCAGGGCCATGGAGATCATCCCGATCCTGAGGCAAAAAGGGGAGTTGGATATCCTGGTAAGCGGAATTCAGGGCGACCTGGTATTACCTTTCCCGGTTAAATATACTTTCAAGGGCCTGAGTTTTATATTCGGCAAAAAGGGGGGTATCGATCTGCTGGCCACTTATCGTAAAGGCAACCTGAAAAGACTCTACGAAGAAATAAAAAGCCTGCCCATTGAAGAGTATGACCTCGTGATCAATGACTTTGAACCGGTAAGCGCCTGGGCCTGTAGGATAAACCATAAAACCTGCATCGGCCTGAGCCACCAGGCCGCTGTGATGCATCCCAAAAGCCCGAAACCCAAAAAAGCAGATCCGCTGGGTAAAGCTATCCTGCACAATTATGCGCCGGTATCCAGTGCTTACGGTTTCCATTTTAAAGCATACCACCCGGATATTTTTACTCCTGTTATCAGGAGCCAGGTGCGGGATGCCAAACCGCGCACAGCTCCTCATTTTACCGTTTACCTGCCGGCCTATTCGGATGACCGCATCATCAAAATACTTACGCAGGTTTGCGATGTCGAATGGCAGGTATTTAGTAAACACAGCACACATACCTATCGTGAAAAAAATGTATTTATACAGCCCGTAAACAATGAGGCTTTCATTGAAAGTTTTATTAACTGTACCGGCGTTTTGTGTGGAGCAGGATTTGAGACCCCTGCTGAAGCGCTGTTCCTGAAAAAGAAACTAATGGTTATCCCCATGAAGGGCCAGTATGAACAACAATGTAATGCTGCGGCTTTGCAGGCCTTTGGCGTGCCTGTTATAAAGAAACTGAAGGAAAAACATTTGGACAAGATTATCTCGTGGACGGCT
>JAKFCK010000188.1:0-3129 GCA_036676685.1 Chitinophagaceae bacterium
CAAAGGAGAATGGATACAGGCAGACCTGGGTCAGACCTCAACCGTAAATGCAATACAATTAAATTACGCAGACCAGGACGTGGAAGCAGATCGGCTGGGTAAACAAATGAACCAGTATCACCAGTATAAAATATATTCTTCCGTGGACGGCAAAAACTGGAAAGTTTTGGTGGACAAAAGCAACAACAAAACAGATGTACCACACGATTATGTACAACTGGCTAAGCCCGTGCAGTCAAGATATATCAAGCTGGAAAATATTCATATGCCTACGGGAAAGTTTGCCTTAAGCGGCTTTCGTGTTTTTGGCAATGGTAATGGAGCTAAACCTTCCAATGTAGAAGGCTTCATAGTATTACGCACAGAAAAAGATAAGCGCAGTGCTTTTATCAAGTGGAAACCGGTAAACAATGCATTTGCATATAATATCTATTATGGTACTCACCCGGATAAATTATACACCAGTATTATGGTGCATTCCAATAACGAATATTGGATGAAGGCAATGGATTCAGAAGTGGCCTATTACTACTGTATAGAATCCATCAACGAAAACGGTACAAGCGACAGAACCAAAGTGATTAAAGTAGATTAATATGAACACAAAGATGATTTTACAATTCCTCCTCGCCCTCCTGATCTGTTCTGCTACCGTGCAGGCGCAGGAGAAATTTCCTTTTTGGAAAGAAGTCCAGGCCTTCAGGGCGCAGGATAGCTTACAGTTTCCCGAACCCAACCAGATTTTACTCTTAGGAAGCTCATCGTTCACCAGGTGGACAGACATCAATGAGTATTTTCCGAAACATAAAATGTTGAACCGGGCTTTTGGCGGCTCTTCGCTGCCGGATCTCATTCGCTACCGCTATGATATTTTGTACCCTTATGAGCCTAAGCAGGTCATAATATATTGCGGCGAAAATGATTTTGCTGCAGGCGATACTGTGTCTGTTCAAACGGTATTGAACCGCTTTCATCTCCTGTTCGAGTTGACAAGGTTTAGGTACAGGAATACACCTATAGCATATGTATCTATGAAACCCAGTCCCAGCCGCGTACACCTGATGCCTAAATATATGGAAGCCAATAAGCTCATCAAAAAATACCTGGCTACAAAAAAGAAGACAGCGTTCATTGATGTCTACAGTAAAATGTTGAACGCAGACGGATTGCCTAAGCCTGAAATATTCGTGGAAGACAGGCTTCATATGAATGCAAAAGGTTATGCCATCTGGAAAAAAATAATGGAACCATATTTATTGAAATAATAAACTATCGAACATGAAAGCGCTACAACGGTTAACGATCTTTTTGCTTATCCTTTTTTCAGTAAACGTGTCAGCACAGGTTTCAAAGGAAACCAAAATGAAAACCTTCATTGACGCGCTGATGAAAAAAATGACCCTGTCAGAAAAGATCGGCCAGCTGAACCTGCCAGGTTCCGGGGATATTGTAACCGGCCAGGCAGGCAGTTCAGATATCGCAAAAAAAATTGAGCAGGGTAAAGTGGGTGGATTGTTTAATATTAAGACTGTAGCAAAGATCAGGGACGTGCAAAAACAGGCCGTTGAAAAAAGCCGTTTGAAAATTCCGCTGCTTTTTGGTATGGATGTTATTCATGGTTATGAGACCGTATTTCCTATTCCATTAGGACTGTCGTGTTCATGGGATATGAACCTTATAGAACGCAGTGCAAGGATCGCAGCCACTGAGGCGAGTGCAGATGGTATCAACTGGACCTTTAGCCCTATGGTAGATATTTCCCGGGACCCACGGTGGGGCAGGGTATCAGAAGGTAATGGTGAAGACCCCTACCTCGGATCACAGATCGCGAGGGCAATGGTTAAGGGATACCAGGGTACAGACCTTACAAAAAATAATACCATCCTCTCCTGCGTAAAACATTATGCATTATATGGCGCTGCCGAGGCGGGCAGGGATTACAACACTACAGATATGAGCCGTATGCGCATGTACAACGAATATTTTCCTCCCTACAAGGCTGCAATAGATGCGGGTGTAGAAAGCGTGATGGCTTCCTTTAACGAAGTAGATGGCATACCGGCAACCGCCAACAAGTGGCTTATGACCGATGTGCTTCGCAAACAGTGGGGTTTTAAAGGGTTCGTGGTTACGGATTATACCGGCATCAATGAAATGATCGATCATGGCCTTGGTGACCTGCAAACGGTTTCTGCCAAAGCTTTAACTGCCGGTATCGATATGGATATGGTGGGCGAAGGTTTTTTGCTCACGCTGGAAAAATCCCTGAAAGAAGGAAAAGTGACCCAGGCACAAATTGATGCGGCCTGCAGGAGAATATTGGAAGCAAAATATAAACTGGGCCTGTTTGATGACCCATACAGGTACTGCGATGAAAACCGGGCAAAAACAGAAATTTTTACCGAAGCATCGCGTAAGGAAGCCAGGAGCATTGCCGCGCAAAGTTTTGTATTACTTAAAAACAGCAACAACGTTTTACCACTGAAAAAAACCGGCACGATAGCATTGATCGGCCCGCTTGCAGATGCTAAAGAAAACATGCCGGGCACATGGAGTGTTGCTGCGAATTTTTCAAAAGCCACTTCAGTATTATCGGGGTTGCAGCAGGTTGTGGGAGACAAAGTGAAAATTTTATATGCCAAAGGATCCAACCTGGATGAGGATAGTCTCCTGGAAATAAGATCTACCATGTTCGGCAAAACATTAAACCGCGACTCCCGAACCGCAGAAGCCATCCTAAAAGAAGCCCTGGATATCGCAAGCCAGGCTGATGTAATTGTAGCCGCCGTGGGAGAGTCTGCCGAAATGAGCGGGGAAAGCAGCAGCCGTACCAATATTGAGATCCCGGCATTGCAGCAGGACTTACTTAAAGCATTATTGAAGACAGGTAAACCCGTGGTGCTGGTACTGTTTACGGGTCGCCCGCTGGCACTCAAATGGGAGCAGGAAAATGTGCCGGCTATTTTGAATGTCTGGTTTGGCGGTAGTGAAGCGGGCTTTGCAATTGCCGACGTGCTATTTGGAGATGTAAATCCTTCCGGTAAATTATCCACCACATTCCCTCAAAATGTTGGGCAGGTACCTATTTTCTATAATCACAAAAATACAGGTCGGCCCCTGGCAGAAGGT
>JAKFCK010000189.1:0-3246 GCA_036676685.1 Chitinophagaceae bacterium
CTGGTGTGTAGTGAATGATTCTCTCCTAAAAAATAAGCTGAACGACCTGGCATCACAACTGGATGGTGAATTTTATTCGGATGAGAAGATGCGCATCCTGTATTCAACCGACGCTTCTGCCTACAGGGAAATGCCTTTAGCGGTGGCTATTCCTCAATCGGTGGAGGATATTAAAAAGCTGATCGTTTTTGCAAAAACAGAGAAAACATCTCTCATACCAAGAACAGCCGGAACATCGTTGGCAGGCCAGGTAGTGGGAAATGGTATCGTGGTGGATGTATCAAAGTATTTTACACAGATACTGGAGCTGAATAAAGACGAAGGCTGGGTGCGTGTGCAGCCGGGTGTTATCAGGGATGAATTGAACATGTTCCTGAAACCCCATGGTTTGTTTTTTGGGCCCGAGACATCTACGGCAAACCGGGCGATGATCGGTGGAATGGTGGGAAACAATTCCTGTGGTTCCAACTCGGTTGTTTATGGCAGCACAAGGGAACACCTGATAGAGATAAGGGCCCTGCTGAGTGATGGCTCAGAAGTGGAATTTAAAACCCTGGATAATGATGCGTTTCATGCAAAATGCGAAGGCAATAACCTGGAATCAACGATCTATAAAGCTGTCCGTGGTGTTTTAAGCAATTATGAAAACCAGGTAGAAATAAGAAAAGAGTTTCCTAAAAAGACCATTGAGAGGCGCAATACCGGCTATGCTGTAGACATCTTATTGGACACATCGCCCTTTACTACCGGCGGGCCGGACTTTAATTTTTGTAAAGTGATTGCCGGTTCAGAGGGCACCCTGGCTTTTATCACCGAAATTAAACTAGCAGTAGTGCCGTTGCCTCCCAAAGAAGCAGGGTTACTCTGTGTACACTTCCATTCAATCGATGAAGCATTAAGGGCCAATCTAATTGCTTTAAAATATAAGCCCCATGCAAGTGAGTTGATTGATCATTACGTGCTGGAATGCACCAAAAATAATATCGAGCAAAGTAAAAACCGGTTTTTTGTTTTAGGCGATCCCGGCGCCATCCTCGTTGTGGAATTACCGGCAGAATCAAGAGAAGCCATAACCGCCATCGCTAAACAGGTAGAGGAAGAAATGCGGTCGGCAGGATTGGGATATCATTTTCCGCTGTTATTTGGTGCGGACTCCAAGAAGATCTGGACCTTACGTAAAGCGGGATTAGGTTTGTTAAGTAACCTGCCCGGCGATGAAAAAGCAGTGCCTGTAATTGAGGATACGGCCGTGGATGTGAATGACCTCCCGGACTTTATCGCTGAATTCAACGAGATCCTTAAAAAACATAAACTCTTTGCGGTGCATTACGGCCATGCCGGATCGGGAGAATTGCATTTGCGTCCTATTATCAATTTAAAAACAATAGAAGGAAATAAACTATTCCGCATCATTGCAGAAGAAATTGCTGCGCTGGTAAAAAAATACCACGGTTCCTTGAGTGGCGAACACGGAGATGGAAGGTTGCGCGGCGAATTTATAAGGCAGATGGTTGGGGAAAAAAATTACCAGTTGCTTAGAAAAATAAAATATACCTGGGACCCGGATAATATTTTCAATCCAAATAAAATTGTAGACACGCCATTGATGGACACCATGCTCCGCTATGAACCTGGTCGTCCGCTGCCGGCATTTAAAACTGTTTTTCGTTTTCATGACCAGGATATATTGCAACACACCGAGCAATGTAATGGATCCGGTGATTGCCGCAAGACCCAACTTTCCGGGGGTACCATGTGCCCCTCGTTCATGGCCACAAGGGACGAAAAAGATACTACAAGGGCAAGGGCAAATGTGCTGCGGGAATTCCTTACGAATTCGTCTAAGCTAAACCGGTTTGATCATGAGGAGATAAAAGAGGTAATGGATCTTTGTATCAGTTGCAAAGGTTGTAAGTCCGAATGCCCCTCTAACGTAGACATGGCCAAATTAAAAGCAGAGTTTTTACAACAGTATTACGATGCCAATGGCGTTCCGTTTCGTGCAAGGCTGATTGCCGGCTTCAATCGTTCTGCCAGCCTGGGATCCATGGCGCCATGGCTCTATAATTATTTCATGACAGCCCCGGGTGTGAGTCATGTTGTAAAGAGACTGGCCGGCTTTTCTACCAGGCGTTCTATGCCAACACTGTATAGAACCACGTTGGAAAAATGGTACAGGAAACATCAACAAACCAGGAGCAGTCAACAACAGCCTGGAAAAAATGGCGTAGCAACGAAGAAGAAGGTCTATCTTTTTTGTGATGAGTTCACCAATTACACGGATACCGAAATCGGGATCAAAGCCATCCTTTTATTAGAAAACCTGGGTTATGAAGTGATCATCCCGCAGCATGAAGAAAGCGGCAGAGCATGGCTTTCCAAAGGAATGGTAAGGGAGGCTAAAAAAATTGCCAATAAAAATATCCGTTTGTTAAGTCCTTTGATATCAGCGGAAATCCCACTCGTTGGTATAGAACCCTCCGCTATCCTCACTTTCAGGGATGAGTACGTGGACCTGGCAGATGATGACCTGTTGGACGCGGCTAAAAAATTAGCAAAGAATGTTTTTCTTATCGATGAATTTATCGCATCAGAAATAGAAAAAGGAATCATTACAAAAGACCAGTTTACGGCAAGAAAACAATCCATACAATTGCATGGCCATTGCCAGCAAAAAGCGATGTCTTCTATCGCGGCTACCGTAAAGATCTTAACGATACCCGAAAATTATGATGTGCAGGTGATCCCTTCAGGCTGCTGTGGTATGGCGGGCTCTTTTGGGTATGAAAAGGAACATTATGATATTTCTATGAAGATCGGGGACCTTGTGTTATTCCCGGCCGTTAAGAATGCGAAAAGCGACGTCATTGTGGCTGCGCCGGGCACAAGTTGCCGCCACCAGATCAAAGATGGTACGGGAAAAACGGCCAGCCACCCGGTAGAAATATTATACGATGCATTGGCTGGTTAGATGGCTTTGCCGCGGTAGGCTGTGTCACTGTTATTATTACCATTATTGCCGGGGTAGACAATTGCTGCCGTGGTCTTTCCGATAGCTATCGGAACCGCCAACCGCGAATTGAAGAATGCGATCTTTACTTGCTTCATTAAAAATTATCAAAGAAATTTTCGAAGTTCGCTTATCGTGGCTGGCCACGCCCGAAAAAATCGGGATGGGCACGTCACGGCAGTTACTTTTTATGAGGACAAGTAACTATCACCCCGGTAGGTAATACGTCCGCGGAA
>JAKFCK010000190.1:0-3341 GCA_036676685.1 Chitinophagaceae bacterium
TAAAAGATACCGGGATACATTTCACGGGGATGGGCGTAAGCGGCGGGGAAGATGGTGCCAGGCTGGGGCCCAGTATGATGCCCGGCGGCAACAGGGGAAGTTATGCAGAACTTAAAAATATTTTTGAAAAAATCACCGCGCAAAGTGATGAGGGAGCCTGCGTGGCTTTTGTGGGAAATGGCTCTGCGGGCCATTATACAAAAATGGTGCACAATGGTATTGAATATGCCATCATGCAGTTGATCAGCGAAGTATACGGTATCCTCAGGGATGTATGCGGATGCAGCAATGACGAAATGCACAGGATCTTTGCAGACTGGAACCAGGGTAAGCTGCAGTCATTCCTTGTAGAGATCACGGCAAAACTGTTTTTGAAAGAAGATAACGTGGATAATAGTAAAAGACTGGTGGACATGATCCTGGATAAAGCCGCCCAGAAAGGCACAGGGATGTGGACCAGCGAAAGCGCCCTGGAATTGCGGGTACCCACTACAGTTATTGATGAAGCCGTTGCAGCCAGGATCCTTTCTTCGTTCAAAGTGGAAAGGATGGTGATCGGTCGTTTCCGGCAAAATGGCGAACCGGTAAAACCTGCAGACAAAAATGCTTTGATTGCGGCTCTTGGCAATGCCCTTTATTTCGGTATGGCCATCAGTTATGTGCAGGGCATGCACCTTTTGCAGGCAGCTTCTGCCAACTACAAATATGAAATCGACCTGGCAGAAGTGGTACGCATCTGGAAAGGTGGCTGTATCATCCGCTCGGCGATGCTTAACGATATACGCAAAACTTTTCTTGGCACAGACAAGCTGTTGAACCTGCTGCTGGATAATAATTTTTATAACATGGTGGCCATGCACCGGCCGGCCGTTATTGATGTACTTAAAACAGCGATGGATAATAAAATCGCTATGCCCTGCCTCAGCAGCAGCTTGCACTACCTGGACATGTTCAGCACGAGCCGGTTATCCTCCAATCTCATACAGGCACAAAGAGATTTTTTTGGTGCACACACTTATGAAAGAATTGATAAGGAAGGCAGTTTTCATACGGACTGGCAATGATCCTTTCCTGCCAATTATTCCTCCAGCAAACAAAATAAAAATAACGAATGACTATTAATATCAACCAGCCGGCATCTATAGTGATCTTCGGCGGCACCGGTGATCTTACCAAAAGGAAACTGATACCCGCATTTTACAACCTATTTATTACGAAAAACATGCCTTTGAGTTTTCGTATCATTTTGATCGGGCGAAAAGAAGAAAAAATTGAAGCCTTTAGAAAATGGTTACTGGAAGGTGTGAATGAATTTTCAAGGACGGGCAAGGCCAATCCAAAAAACTGGAAAACTTTTGCTGAAAATCTTTTTTACCAGCAAGGCGACCTTGTAATGCCGGACCTTTATAATGATCTGAAGAAAACACTGGACGGCTTTGATAAGGAAGAAAATGAAAGAAGTCTCCGGATCTTCTACCTGGCTATCCCGCCGAAGTTCATAGAGAATGTGGCAGACGGGCTGCATGATTACAAACTTTGTAATAAGGCAACTAAGGACCGCATCATTGTGGAAAAACCGTTTGGCACAGACCTGGAATCTGCGGTGAAACTGAACGCTTTTCTGCAGCATCGTTTTAAAGAGGAACAGATATTCAGGATCGATCATTACCTGGGTAAAGAAACTGTTCAGAACATCATGGCGTTTCGTTTTGCGAATTCAATTTTTGAACCGATATGGAATAATAAATACATTGATCATGTGCAGATAAGCCTGGCAGAAAAAGTTAGTATTGAGCAGCGCGGGGTCTATTATGATGCCAACGGTGCATTAAAAGACATGATACAAAATCACCTTTTACAATTACTCTGCGTTGTAGCGATGGAATGCCCTGGCAAAAATGAGCCGGAGGTGATAAGAAATAAAAAAGTGGAAGTGCTTAAGGACATCCGCCCGTATACTACCGCCAGCGTTTTTAAAAATATCGTGAAAGGCCAGTACGCTTCCGGCAAATTAAATGGAGAAGTGCAGGCCGGCTACCAGCAGGAACAAAACGTCCCAAAAAATTCTGCAACTGAAACATACGTCGCGGCCAAATTGTTTATCGATAACGAAAGGTGGAAAGGTGTTCCTTTTTTCCTGAGAACGGGTAAGGCGCTGCCCCGCCAAAGTTCTGTGATCGTTATACAGTTCAAGGAAACACCTCACAAGATCTACGCCCACGATATCGTGGCAAACCGCCTCGTGATAAGCATCCAGCCGGAGCAAAAGATCAGCCTGTTATTCGAGAGCAAAGTACCAGGGGTACAGATGAAATTAAAACCGGTTGAAATGGATTTCACCTATAAGGATAGTCATGCCGAAGCCACACCGGAAGCATACGAAGCACTGCTGCTGGATGTGATCGAGGGCGATGCCACATTGTTTATGCGCAGCGACCTAGTTGAGGCTGCCTGGAAAGTAATGATGCCGATCTTAAACGCCTGGAAAAAAGACCCGAAAAAATTATTGCATAAATATAAAGCAGGTAGTTGGGGACCAACAGCCGCCAACGACTTGCTGAAACCATTCTCAAAAGAATGGCTATTATTGCCGGAATTAACGAAATAATATGCCTGCCGAAAAAAATACTATAAAAACAGTGTGGCCAGATGCATTGAGCCTGGCGCATGCCGTGGCGCACTTTATCGTAACCGAAAGCAACAAAGCCATTTTAAGCAAACCGTTTTTTACTATCGCATTATCGGGAGGAAGCACGCCTAAATTATTATTTGAGTTGCTGGCTAAAGCACCGTATAGAAATAACATCCCCTGGAAGAAAATCATCTTCACCTTTGGCGATGAACGGTTTGTGCCTCCCACAAATGAAGAAAGTAATTTTAAAATGGCCACGGAAGCACTATTGAAAAATGTTCCCGTGCCTAAAAAAAATATCCTCGCCGTGCCCACGTTGAAAAATTCCCCCGCTACTGCGGCAAAACTTTACCGGCAGGCTTTAAAAAAATATGTAAATAAAAAGGCGCCGCTGGACCTTGTGTTATTAGGAATTGGTGAGGAGGGCCATACAGCTTCTATTTTCCCGGGCAGCCCATTATTGGAGGATAAAAACTGGGTGAAGGAAATTTGGGTGAAGGAAAAAAATATGGACCGTATCAGCTTTACGATGCCGTTTATCCAGCAGGCAAATAATGTCGCTTTTTTAGTGAGTGGCGCATCCAAAGCGGCTATCGTAAAAAAGATATTCTCATCATCCGGCCGTGACCTGCCTGCTGCGAGAGTAACAGCGAAAAAAAACCTGTTTTGGTTCCTTGATGAAGCCGCAGCAGGTTCACTTTTTTCCTGA
>JAKFCK010000191.1:0-5830 GCA_036676685.1 Chitinophagaceae bacterium
ATTTGAAGACATAAATTCACATTTGCGCATGCGTCTGACTGCTTTTATATTTTTTTTGATGATTTTCACGGTCACCCAGGCCCAAAAGGTCCAAATTTCCCTGGGACCAGACCAGATTGGAGAAAACCAATCATGGACCATCACCATCACCGTCCAGAATGAACGTTTGAAATCTTATGATAATTTTCCGGAGATTCCGGGCTTCAGAAAGCGGGGAACATCTACTCAATCGACCCAGAATATCATTAATGGCCAGATATCCTCCTCACAAAGTATTATTATGACAACATACTCTTCGTAAGCATCGACAGTGCTCTAAAGCCCCAGTGGAACAATGTTCTCCTGAAGAAGCAGAGCGATGATGACAATGATAATTACCTGTCTTTTGGAACCATGAACGCCGGGGCGGAAATTAATTTTCTCTTTATTGAAAAAGAAAAGAACAGCCAGATCATTAGTAATCATAGCATCTCGCCTTATGGCAAATTGTTTCGTTATCCCACGCTTAAAAGCAGGGAAGCGGGTTACCAGTTTATGCCCCGCCTGTCTAAACAGGTTGGGCAGCGGGAAGTGATCATGCCTTGTGTGTACCGGGGAAATATATGTTTTGCAAAAATTGATTTTTAATCTACGGGGTCTGTTAATCCTACCCATATGCGGAAAATATTTTTTTGCTTTGTCTTTTTTTTCGGCTGCACCTCCGGCGATCTTAAAGCACAAACAATCCGGTATTCGCCAAATCGTAACGAAGACTTCACGGGTGCTATCGAAATTTTGGGTAAAGTCGGTGGAAACTATCTTGTATATAAAAACTTTGGCTGGAAAAACGTTATACAGGTATTTGATAGCAGGATGAATGAAATCAGTAATAACAGGATTAAGTTCATGCCAGACAATACCTTTAACGTTGACTTTGTAGTTTACCCCGATCATTTTTTAATGGTTTACCAATATAAAAAAAATGGCCAGGTGTACTGTGATGCTATAAAAATGAATAGCGAGGGGAAACCGATGGGTAGGCCGGGCCGTCTGGACAGTACCCGTATTTTGAATACTTCACTTGTGGTGTCCTACCGCACCATTCATAGCGAGGACAAACAAAAACTGTTAGTGTATAAAAAACATGAACAGTTACAAAGTTTTACCCTGCTCACAAAATTATATAACCGGCACCTGGATTTGCTTGATGTGACAAGCTATGATTGGCCATTAAGTGGAAAAAGAGAGATCTTCAGTGCCCTCCAACTAGCTAATAACGGGACTATTTTTTATACCCGTGAAAGTGGCGGGCGAAACGATGAAATTACCAATAAACTGGAATTGATCACTGTTTTACCACAAGGCGGTGCAATCAACATAACGCCCGTGCAACTGGGCAACCGTTACATTGACAGGGTTAACGGTAAAGTAGACAACATTAAAAACAGCTATGTTATTAATGCGATTTATACTGATCATCCCCGGGTAGGCGTGCAGTATGGTTTATTCTCCGCAAAAGTATCCATAGGCGATTTTTCCGTGAAAACATTTTTCATAAAGGCAGAAACGAAGGAACAAAACAAAAGGTCCGGCGGGAACTCCCCGATTAATTTGAGTAAATTTTTTATTAGGGAAGTCTACATCAGGAATGATGGGGGTTTTCTCGTAATGGCAGAGGACCAGGATCGTTTTCTGCCTGGCCATAAAAGTTCATGGGTAAGACCTGCAAGTAGTGGCGGGTTTTCGCTCGTGAATGCAGATTTGTATAACCGGGTTACAAAAACCACAAATTCCCCTCACCTGCACATTCAACCTGCACCCATACCAGGTCAGTCCCGGATTGCTACTGTCGGGCAGGGCCCCGGTGTGCCGGACGCCAATGTACTTTTGATTAGCCTGGATGATTCGCTTTCGCCCAGGTGGCTGCACCCGCTGACCATTGAACCCGGTGAAAGGTTCGGATTGTATCGTTCTTTTGGAGCGATGATCAACCCTGAGGGTATCCAGTTACTTTTTAACCATGAGAGCAGTTCCGAGGTATTGCAACGTATCGCCATATCCCCTGCAGGAAATATTTCCCGTTTTCCAACGTTAAAGGGTGGTGAAAAGGGTCGCCGGTTTCTTCCAGGCAGATCGAAACAGGTAAGTGCTACCCAGCTTTTAATGACATGTGCCTACCGGGGCAGATTGTGTTTCGCCCTGGTGGAGTTTTAGCAAGGAGCCGCACTTAATTTTTTAAGTAGTTTTATTTCCGCATTTTTGCAGGACCAACATCTTTTTTAACCAAATTAACTCCCACCATAGTGACAGGCACATTCAAAGCCAATAATCCATACAATAATTTCCTTTTGTTTGTTTATGCTATGTTGCTTAAGTTCCCGATTTTCCTGCATCCTGTAGTGCCCAGATCTCAACCGTCTGACGGTATCCTGTACAGGTCTTTTCTTGACTGGATGACGGTAAACTTTGGCGATACACCCGTTGTTTTTAGTTTTCTCAGCTTTGGCTTATTGGTATTGCAGGCTATTGGATTTAATACAATAGTGAATGATCAACGCATGATGACCAAGCCCAACTACCTGACCGGGATGAGTTACCTGCTCATCACCTCCCTGTTCAGCGAGTGGTTTGTGTTGTCAGCTGCATTGATCATCAGTACTATCCTCATATGGGTTTGGGCTAAATTATGCACCCTTCACAATACACCATCACCCAAAACGACTATTTATAATATAGGGCTGGTAATCAGCTTTGCCACATTTTTTTACCTGCCGGCACTTCTATTCATCTTACTTTTTATCATTGGGCTGGCGCTCACACGTCCGTTTAAGATAAACGAATGGCTGATCGGCCTTGTGGGTGTAGTAACTTCTTTTTATTTCTTTGCGTCATGGTTATTCATTACCGGCAACTGGAAAACATATGAGCGGCCGAAAATATCCCTTTCCTACCCGATTTTCCTGGAGACCCGTTGGGCTATTGTTACATTGATCGCGTTGGTATTTACGATATTGATCGGGATGTTTTTCGTGCAAAACAATATGCGCCGACAAATTGTGCAAACCCGCAAGAGCTGGCAGCTGATTTATTTATATGGGTTAGTGGCGGCATTTATACCGTTTTTAAATGCCACACACAGTTTTAATAACTGGATTTTGATGGCTGTTCCTGCTTCATTAATAGTTGCCAGCGCGTTTTTCTACCCCGAAAAAAAATGGTTCCCCCAGCTCATGCATTGGGGTATGGTGGGTATCTCTGTTGCGATCGGTTATTTCGTCCGGTAAATTGGGCGTGTAGTCGTATTTTTGCAGCTCTACAATAAAAACAAGGTTATGAAATTTGGTGTAGTTGTTTTTCCGGGTTCTAATTGCGACAGGGACATGATAGGCGCCCTTAAGGATGACCTCAACCAGGAAGTGATACCCCTTTGGCATAAGGATAGGGATATCAGTATGTTTTCCAAAGAAGATTGTATCGTTTTGCCCGGCGGGTTTAGTTATGGGGATTACCTGCGCTGTGGTGCAATTGCCAGGTTCAGCCCGATGATGCAAAGTGTTATTGAATTCGCCCAGGCCGGCGGAAAGCTGTTGGGTGTATGCAACGGTTTCCAGATCCTGTGCGAGAGTGGCCTCCTGCCGGGTGTACTGCTGCGAAACGCCAACCAGAAGTTTATCTGTAAGAATGTATATATTAAAAATGGTACAGGCACTGCACTTAAAATTCCCATCGCACACGGGGAAGGGCGGTATTACGCCAGTGACGAGGTGCTTCAAACCCTGGATAAACAGAACCAGGTGATCTATCGTTATTGTACAGCAAATGGGATTATCACGGAAGATAGCAACCCTAACGGCACTTTAAATAATATTGCGGGTATATGCAACGAGGAAAGAAACGTGTTTGGAATGATGCCTCACCCGGAGCGGGCATGTAGTGCCCATCTACACAATACTGATGGGGTTCATGTGTTTAAGACTTTATTTGGCCTTTCCTAAGGATATAATTAACATCTCTTAACAAATGGTGCTGCGGATGTGTAATAGATTTGCATAAATAAGTGTAAAATCAATTAATAAAAATGAAAAAATTATACCTCGCTATTCTTTCTCTTTTTATGGTAGCTGTGGCATCCGCCCAAATCGAAAACCCGGTTAAATGGTCGTATTCCGCCAAAAAAATTTCTGACAAGGTTTATGATGTTTACGTTACCGCCTCCCTGGATAGCAAATGGCACATCTATGCACAGGACGCAGGGGAAGGGCCGGAACCTACATCACTTAGTTTTAGCAAAAATCCGCTCATCAACCTGGAGGGTAAGGTGAAGGAAGAAGGTAAGCTGGAAAAGGAGTATGATAAAAACTTTGGTTCTACACTTAAATTCTATAGTAACAAAGTAAGTTTTGTGCAGCGGATAAAATTAAAATCTCCTGTGGCAACTGTCCTAAAAGGAAGTGTAAATTATATGGTGTGCAACGACAGGAAGTGTCTCCCCCCCAAAGAAATTCCATTTACCGTAAAAGTTGCCGGTAAATAATCACTTAATTCTGCAAGTCCCGATGTGATCGGGATTTTTTTTTAAACCAACTGCAATGCGTTCTATTCTTGTTTTTTTTCTTACGTCACTCAGTTTATTCAGTATTTCATCTATCGCCGTCGCGCAGGATAGCAGCATTATCAGCTGGACCAGCCAATCCGTAAAAAAGGAAGCAGGCCGTTACGAGATCCTGGTGAAAGGGCAGATAAGGGAGAATTGGCATCTATATGTAAAAGCTGATGACACAGACGGCTTAAGTGGGTTAACCGTTAGTTTAAATGACAGTGGAGCTAAACAGGGCCTGGTGCAAGTTTTGTCCTCCGCGAAGGATTATGCTGACCCGACATTTGAGAACAGGGTTAAACAGGTCGTTTCCGGCGCTGTTGAATTTAAGTTTCCCGTGGTACTCAGTGGAGAAGTTCCCGAAGCGCTAAAGCTCCAATTAAATTATGAAACTGGGTACAAGGATAATTTTATCCCCGAGGAACAATTTGTGATTGTAAACCTGGAGGGGGGAGTAGTTGCAAAAAAAGTGAACCGGATTTTAATTCCTTCCATCGATATCAATAAACCCCTTACCGATTGCAAAGTCGCTTCTTCCTCCACGGGTGGAACTGAAACGAGGTCAAAAGGCCTGCTTACGCTTTTTGCCCTGGGGTTTTTAGGGGGGCTCGTGGCATTACTCACACCCTGTGTTTTTCCAATGATCCCGCTCACGGTTTCCTTTTTCACAAAAAAAGCGACCAGTAGAAAAGCCGGCATCCGCAATGCTTTTTTATATGGCTTCTTTATTTTCTTCATTTATGTTTTGCTCAGTGTACCGTTCCATTTCCTGGATAGCCTCAATCCCGAGATATTGAATAATATTTCCACCAATGTGTACCTTAATGTTTTCTTCTTTATCATATTTATCGTTTTTGCTTTTTCTTTTTTCGGTTTTTATGAGATTACCTTGCCGGGCAGCATGAGTAGTGGTGCGGATAGTAAGGCAGGGTCGGGGAATATCGCTGGCATATTTTTTATGGCCCTCACTTTAGCTTTAGTTTCCTTTTCCTGTACCGGGCCAATACTGGGCTCATTGCTGGCAGGATCACTTTCTGCGGACGGTGGTGCGATGCAGTTAACTTCGGGCATGGCTGGTTTTGGCCTCGCCCTGGCTTTGCCGTTTGCATTATTCGCATTGTTCCCTAATTTATTGCAATCCCTCCCTAAGTCAGGGGGTTGGTTAAATACAGTGAAGGTTGTGTTGGGATTTATAGAGCTTGCGCTTGCATTCAAATTCCTGTCCAATGCCGACCTGGTAATGCACTGGGGTAT
>JAKFCK010000192.1:0-11728 GCA_036676685.1 Chitinophagaceae bacterium
TACCAATTCCTCAGCTGGAATCACCGCTTCTAAATTTCCCTGCATGTAAAAATGCAGGAGACCATCATTGGTCACTTCACCAATCACCTCGCAAGGAAGATCCCATTTATCGAATATTTTTTTAACCACTTCTTCTTTTCCTTTCTGCACCACCATCAGCATTCTCTCCTGGCTTTCACTTAACAACAATTCCCATGCTTTCATATTCTGCTGGCGGGCTGGAACCTTATCAAGATCAATGCGCATACCCACGCCACCTTTAGCACTCATTTCTGCTGTAGAACAAATAATACCGGCAGCACCCATATCCTGCATACCAACTATGGCTTTGGTCTGGATCACTTCCAGGCAGGCTTCCAGTAATTTCTTTTCCTGGAACGGATCTCCTACCTGCACTGCCGGCAAATCCTCTGCGCTGTCTGCTGTGATCTCTGCACTGGCAAAACTCGCACCGCCGATCCCATCTTTGCCTGTGGCACTTCCTACAAAAAACACAGGGTTGCCCACTCCTTCGGCCGTTGCTGAAACAGTTTCGCCATTTTTTAAGATCCCAACGCTCATCGCATTCACCAAAGGGTTAGTATGATAACAATCTTCGAAATAGATTTCGCCCCCCACAGTAGGCACACCGAAGCAATTTCCATAATGACCGATACCGTGTACAACCCCGGCAAGCAGGTGCTGTGTTTTAGCATCTTTAATATTGCCAAAGCGTAAAGAGTTGAGAGAAGCAATAGGACGGGCACCCATCGTAAATATGTCGCGGTTGATTCCGCCGACCCCGGTAGCTGCTCCCTGGAAGGGTTCAATTGCTGACGGATGATTATGTGATTCGATCTTGAAAACCACGCCATATCCATCGCCGATATCCATGAGCCCGGCATTTTCCTCGCCGGCTTTTACCAGCATTTTTTTGCCATCCCGGGGAAGCGTCTTCAACAATTTGATGCTGTTTTTATAACTGCAGTGTTCACTCCACATTCCGCTGAATGCGCAGAGCTCAGTAAAGTTGGGTGTGCGGCCTAGCTTCTTTTTGATCGACTCAAATTCTTCGGCTGTGATTCTTAACTGTGCGGCTGTGGATGCTGTTATTTCCATGGAATTGATGAAGGATGGTTTTAAGAAAACGCAAATGTACAACCTCGTACTCTTTATCCGGTTTATGCAAAGCAATTATTTTAACTAACTTCCCACATCAAAACAAAACATAGGCTTGTACTACCTCTTATTTTTTCTTTACCTTATCGTATGCGGTTGGTTGCTCACCAGGCTACCCTTCATCAAAAACGCCCGTTTATCAACCCCGCTTATACTTACCCTGTTTGTGCTAAAGGTCAGTGCAGGAATAACCCTGGGCTGGCTGTATAAGACTTATTACGGCCAGGGCAATGATTACTGGGACCTGAATGATTACGGCAAGGAAGAATACCAGCTATTGATACAACATCCGCTGGCTTTTTTTTCCAATCTTTTTGAATCGGGGTACGCTAACGAAAACAGCTTTTTTGCTTCTACAGGTTCATTTTGGAATGACCTGGAAAATAACATCCTCATTAAAGCCCTTGCCCTGTTCAATATTTTCAGCAAGGGCAATTATTATATCAATAGTCTCTTTTTCAATTTCTTCGGGTTCCTTGGGCATGTGGCGCTTTACAGGGTATTTAATCAACTTTACCCGGCCAAAGAAAACGCCGTCATCGCGGGCTGTTTTTTACTGCCCTCTACCCTGTTTTTTTCCTCCGGCATTAATAAGGACAATGTCATCTTTACCCTGGTCGGTTGTCTTGCCTATGCACTCTTTTTTTCACTCCAGAAAAAAATTACGCTTTCCAGGCTCGTTGCCATTTTATTTTCTTTTACAGGGCTTTTGCTGATCAGGAATTATGTAGCCCTGGTAATGGTGCCCGGCATAATTGCCTGGGCAATTTGTGCTAAATTCCAGGTAAATAAAACCCTCGCCTTTGCGGGCACATACATGGCTTTTTTTTTCCTGGCGGTGATTGCATTCTACACTATCCCCCCGCTTAACCCGGTGAAAATTATAGCCGACAAACAACAGGATTTTTTTTCTTTGCCAGTTGCCAATACACAAATCCCCACGGACACCTTATATCCCAACATCGCCAGCCTGGTACGCAACGCGCCGCAGGCCATCAACCATGGCTTCATTAGACCGTACCTGTGGGAGTCACAGAACTTGTTCACCCTTGCACAATCAGTAGAACTTGCAGGGTATTTATTGCTTTTTGGGGTTTTCCTGGGTTACTCCTTATATCATAAACGGCCCTTTTCTTTACAGCCTTTTATCCTGTGTATGCTTATATCATCACTAATCATTTTAATGCTTCTCGGTTATATAGTACCCAATACCAACACACTCGTCCGGTATAGAAGCATTTACCTGCCCTTCCTACTTACTCCGATTTTGTGTAGCATACCTTCTCCGCGACCGCGAAATACATATTAAATTTGAATCTATATAATTAATTTTAAGTGTAAATTAGAATTTTTCTAAAAAAACTGCCATACAAAACATTATTTCTGCTGATTTTTTCTTTTTTTTGTGCCATAAAACCAGAAAAATAATGAATTCATTACGTTTTAATGCAATTAACAATCTCGCGAATGCGCAGGATTCAGTGAAAGTGAGTAATCCACCGCGTGTAACAGCCGTTTTCAACGAAAATGTATTTACCTTAAAAACAGCGCGTCATTACCTGGCAGATGAAGCTTACAAAAGTCTCGTTGCTTCTGTAAGGGGTGGTAAAAAAATTGACCGTTCCATGGGCAACCAGATTGCCAATGGACTCAGGGCCTGGGCAGAAAGTAAAGGCGTTTCGCATTTTACACACTGGTTCCAGCCTTTGACAGGTCTTTCTGCAGAAAAACATGATTCTTTTTTCACATTAAAAGGTGACGGTACACCAATCGAAGAATTTGAAGGTGCTGCTTTAATACAACAGGAGCCCGATGCGTCTTCTTTTCCAAGTGGTGGATTAAGGGCAACTTTTGAAGCAAGAGGGTATACCGCATGGGACCCTTCTTCCCCGGCATTTATCATGGAGATCGGCGAAGGAAAAACCCTTTGTATTCCCACTATTTTTGTTTCTTATACCGGTGAATCACTGGACACCAAAACCCCATTGATCAAAGCCCTGGTTGCTTTGGACAAAGCTGCCGTGGATGTTTGCCAGTATTTTGATAAAAATGTCTCCAAGGTTACTGCTACCCTGGGTTGGGAACAGGAATATTTTGTAGTGGATGCAGGCCTCGCCAATGCCAGGCCAGACCTTACCCTGGCAGGCAGAACTGTTTACGGCCATGCCCCTGCAAAAGGACAACAACTGGATGACCATTATTTTGGGGCTATCCCTGAACGCGTTTATGCATACATGAGAGATTTTGAGCAGGAAGCTTATCGCCTGGGTATTCCACTGCGCACACGACATAATGAAGTGGCTCCTGCACAATTTGAGTGCGCACCTATTTTTGAAGAAGCTAATCTTGCAGTAGATCACAACACATTGTTGATGGATGTAATGACAAGGGTGGCAAAACGTCACAACCTCCTGGTATTACTTCATGAAAAACCATTTGCCGGTATCAATGGCAGTGGTAAACACAATAACTGGAGCCTTAGCACCGATACGGGCGTAAACCTGCTGGCACCCGGCAAGACACCAAAGACAAACCTGATGTTCCTTACATTTTTTGTAAACATCATCAAAGCGGTGCACGACTATGCAGACCTACTGAGGGCCACTATCGCGAGCGCCGGAAATGACCACCGGCTAGGCGCAAACGAAGCTCCTCCTGCTATCATTTCTATATTCATCGGCAAATACCTTACAGATGTATTAAGCCAGGTAGAGTCCAGGGTGAGCGGGCATTTTGACGAACAGGATGAAGCGATCTTGAAACTGGATATTCACAAAAGCATTCCTGAGCTGATGCTGGATAACACGGATCGTAACCGTACTTCTCCATTCGCCTTTACAGGAAATAAATTTGAGTTCCGTGCTGTGGGTTCCGCAGCAAACTGTGCAGGCCCGATGACCACGATCAATACTATCATGGCGCAAACTTTAAAAGCCTTCAAAGGAGAAGTAGACGGTATGATCGAGAAAGGTGAAAAGAAGGAAGTCGCTATAATGCAGGTGATCCAGAAATATATCGTGGAAAGCAAATCTGTTCTATTTGAAGGCGATGGCTACAGCGAAGAGTGGGCGAAGGAAGCAGAAAAAAGAGGTTTGGGTAATGTAAAGACCACTCCCCTGGCGCTCGATGCATTTGTTACCAAAAAATCGAAAGCCCTTTTCCAGGATAACGATATTTATAGCCATCCTGAACTGGAAGCTAGGCACGACATCATGCTGGAAGCGTATGTAAAAAAAGTACAGATCGAAGCAAGGGTGATGGGAGACCTGGCGAGCACACTTATATTACCAGCCGCTGTAAGGTACCAGAATGACCTGGTAAAAAATGTACTGGGACTGAAGGAAGCAGGATTAGACGAGAAATATTATGCCAATCAAATGCAGATCCTGGAAGTATTGAGCAATCATATCCAACTCATTGCCGACAATGTTGAGAAAATGATCGAAGCCCGGAAGGTTGCAAATGAAATTGAAGACATGCGTAAAAAAGCTATTGCTTATTGCGACGATGTGAAAGGCAACTATTTTGATATTATCCGTTATAATGTAGATAAGTTGGAACTCATGGTAGACGATAATTATTGGCCTTTACCTAAGTACAGGGAATTATTGTTCCTGAGGTAATCACTTTTGTTTGAATGTTAGATAAAGAAAAGTACCCCGCACGTTGCGGGGTTTCTTTTTTTGAGCAACCCGTTATTGATAATTTTCTTTAAGAAACCTGTACAGGTTTCCATAAAAAAACAAGTCAATAATTTCTTCTGCCGAAAAAAGCCTGTTCTCCGGCAAAACCAGGAGCTGCTTACCCATGAAATCACGGGCCAGCAAAATCAATTCTTCGGATAATGGCTTGAAACCTTCAGCCGTAAGTATTCCTGGAAAAGGATTTATGCTGCCGTCAAAATCACTTCCCACGGCTGTGACCCCCCAACAAAATAACCCCCGGCTATCTAACAAAACAGCAATATGCCGGAGTTGATTCCATATAACAGCTGCAGACTTTGCTATAACTGATTGGTTGGCGGACGGCAGCTTTATCGTCTTTAATTTTTTGAACCCGATATGGATCCCCATGTCCATTTGCAAACCGAATAACCCGCCGGACAGGGCTATGGCAATAATTTCTTCATCATAAAAATTGATGCTTTCGGGATTGAATACTTCAAAACAGCTGGTATTGTTTTGCTCCCCGGAGAAAGCAGTTCCCGTGACAGAACCATGGCTGACAACCAGCGGAATTTTTCTTCCAGGGTAATCCGTTTTTAGCAGCTGCATATATTCCTGCCGGGAAATCAAACTCATATGTTTAAGGTCGATGTAGATACTCCGGCCATTGCTGTTGTCCAGCAGTGCATGAATTACTTTAATCCCCAGAGCAGTGAGACCGGTTTCCAGGTTTTTATCCTGGTTCACCATTTTGCCAAGCCTTTGCAGGCTCCTGGCATGCCCGCATAAATCATTGTTGAAATTATGGCCCAACCCAATAAAAACCGGCGCGTATTCCCATTGTTTCACCCTGGTGATATTGGAGATGATCTCTTTTTCATCAGGTTCAACACCAAAATCGCCAAGCCCCGAATTAAAAACATGGGCACCTTCGATAGTAATGATCACTGCAATATTGTTCTCCTGCAGGGTAATCTCTTCGGCCTCCTGCCAGTTTCTTGCCAGCTGCCAGCCTTGCAATTGGCCATTAACAACCTGGTTTCTTTTGCTGTTCAAAATAAACTCGTATTCGCCCTCCAGGTCGCGGAAATAATCAGTGTGTTGCTGAAGGTGCCGGATCCGTTCGTATCCAATTTCTATTCCCCAGTCAGCCAGCCTTGCTGCTAATTTGGAAGGCAGGCCAGGGCTAATAAAAAATCCTTTCTCAAAGGGATAAAGAGAAAGCAAAATTATTTTCGCATTAGCACGGGACATCAATGTGAAGTTGGTTTGAGAAAATTTCGTGATGCCAGTCAGCTCGTGTAATTTTTTCGAAAAGAAAGATGCCGGTACATCAAACCACATGTCAGCTTTCGGGCTTTTACGCTTCGCAAAACTGTGCCCGAATGCTTTTAGGTTAGGATGGCAATGGATATCCGCATATCGAAAGTTTTTCATACAGTTTGGTTGATTATTCATCACATATCTTCTTCCAAGATATCGGCGGGCCTCGCATTTGACCGCATGAGCTTGTAATGATTTTTAAAAGTAGTTACCATCGGGTAGGACCTGTACGGCAGGCCGGCCTCCCTGTTATATTTTTTGATCACCTCCGTAACTTCCCTTGCGTAAACATAGCTGATATTGGGAAACAAGTGATGGACGATATGAAAGTTTGAATTAGCCATTATATGCCTGGTAAACCAGTTAGAACTGGTAACATCATTTGTTGTATTCAACTGGTGCATCAGCCAACTCTGGGACAGGTTCATTTCGTTATCCGCCATGGGAAACTGGTTCCCTGTATTTACATGTGGTGGTAATAAAACCGTTAATGCGAATAAACCGGCGGTGAGCAACATCATGAATAAAGCCAAAAATATCTGGATCGTTGTGAATGGAGTAAGCAACGCGGGAATAACTACTAAGTAACCCACAAAAAAGATTTTAAAAAAGAAAAGTTTCAGGTATTGTTTGAACGGAGCACCCCCTGTTTTTCTCACGATCATCCGGGGATAAAAAAAATCTTTGAAGTCCCTTATTAAAAACCAGTTGGTGATAAATAATGGGTAGATTAGAATGAGCAGGTGCTGATAGCGATAACCAGCTTTTTTGACAGACCCTGGATGCACTTTTAAAAATTTACTTTTTTCAATGTCACTATCCCAGCCCTCAACATTTGTAAAATTGTGATGAAGCCGAATGTGCCGTTTGCTCCACATATAGCTGTTGGCACCGATCATATCGAACAACAGCATAAACCGTTCGTTATTTCGCTTATTTTTAAACAAGGTGTTATGGCTTGCCTCATGAATAAGGTTAAGGAAAATAATGATGACCATCAATCCTAAAAGGACATATACAGCACAAAAAAAACCATAGCTGGTTTGAAACAACGCCGTAACATACAGCCCGAAATATAAACACGGTAATAAAAAAGCTTTACCCCTCGATACCCGGAGCCTTGATTCCGGCAGCGTTTTTAAGACTTCCCTCACCCGCCGCCTTAACTCTTTAAAATGTTTATCATCTGCCGGTGTTTTAAGATAATGGGGACCAGAATGGTTAGAGGCTGACATATAATATAGAATTTATTGTTGTACCCGTGCTGCACAAAACCCACTTTTGGTAAAGTAGACATTAATTCACATTTTTTTTTAAAAAGCTCCGGGGCGGTATCGATATTTCCTTTAAAAAACCAGCCCCTGTATCACCGGTCATACTGCTTAATCCACACTGGTCATAAAAAAAGATATTACATAACCTTTTCACCTTAGTTTTCCGTTTCTTAATGCAGTATGTATTTATCAATAAAACCATATCGTACCTGCAAGCCGGTGATTTGGCTCTTTTGTGTACTATACATACTGCCGGCAGTTACGCAAGCCGGCAATAAAATTCTTCACTCATTTTTCGCAAAAAATAAATCCGTTGATGAAATTTCTTTCCCCGGGCTGACCGTTACGCGTAATGCTGCAAACGATACGGTCTCATTCAGTTTGCCTTTCAGCCGGGCTGGTAACCTGATGTTGATCCGCGCAAAAGCAGATTCCATTGAAGGCAATTTTATCCTGGACACCGGATGCCCCGGGCTTGTCCTTAACATCACTTACTTCCGAAACTATTTCCGTACCGCAGAAGCGGATAGTGAAAATGGGGGTATCACTGGTATATCATCGCCGCATGAGCATACGGTTGTGAAAAACTTTTCCTGGGGTGGTATGAAGCATTACAATGTAAAGGCAGATCTCGCAAACCTCGGAACGATAGAGAACAGCAAAGGGGTGAAAATATTAGGTCTACTGGGACTGCAATTTTTAAGAAACTGCGAGATGATCATAGACTTCGAAAAGAGTATGATCTATTTTCATATGATGGGTAAAAAGAAGTCGGTGAATTACCAACACCCCCTGCTAAATGATACTGCTGCCTACCAGGTGATACCTTTCGAGATCACCGATAACCGGATTATGGTGAAGACGGTTCTGCAGGGCAAAAAATTGAGGCTGCTGATTGACTGTGCGGCGGAAGTAAACATACTGGATAGCCGCCTGCCAGATAAAATTTTTGATAATGTGGCTATTACGGAAAGAGTAATGCTCACAGGGGTTGGCAATAAAAAAGTGGAAGCGCTGAAAGGTGACCTGGCTGGTTTTATTATAGGTAACCGCACCGTTCACAGCATGCCCGTGTTGATTACTAACCTGGAAAAGACATGTTTTTCCCACGGCGGCTGCGTAGATGCTGTCCTGGGATTTGACTTCCTGTCGTTGCAAAAAATTGGGTTTAACTTTGTAACCCGCAAAATGTATATATGGAAGTGAGGAACTTCATATCGATCTTTAAAGTTGCCGGCCGGAAATCCGGTCTCACCCTGGTATTCCTGGTTCTGATGGGGGGAATTGCAGTAGCCCAGCCCGCCATTAAGAAATATGGCATCAGCAAAGGAGCCATGCAGATCACCCTTGGCAAAAATTTAAGCGAACCTGAACTGGACGCATTTATCCGCCAGTATGACCTCCAGGACCTTGCTTTAAAACAACTCCTGAAAACTGATTTCCAGGATTCGATAAAAAGCCTTGGATGGAGGATGATGATCAACAATGCCGAACTCCTCGTGATCACAAAACCACTTTTTTCAGCCGACAACATTAATGACCCGGCAGACAGGATAAAACTAGCCGACCTCAATAACCCCTTCCTGGAAGACCTGTATTCTACCCCTGTTCAAAACCCGGTGTTTGGTTACAATTCTTTTAAAAATAAACATCCTTTTGCCAACAGGGACTCTGTGATAACTTTTTACCTGCGCAATAATCAAAAAGCGGGCAGGGTGATGCTGGCGGGCAATTTTACCAATTGGGAACTGAACGCCCTCCCTATGACAAAAGTAGATAGCGGCTGGATAACGTCAGTAAAACTTCGCCCCGGTAAATGGCTCTACAAATTTATTGCTGATGGCAACTGGATGGTAGACCGCGATAATCACCTCGTGGAAAATGATGGGATGGGCAATGACAATTCTGTATTCTATTATACAAACTTCGTTTTCCGCCTGGATACTTTTAATAATGCCCGGAATATATTCATTGCCGGAAGTTTCAACAACTGGGATGAAAAACAACTGAAATTACAGAAAACCATCCAGGGCTGGGAACTCCCGATCTACCTTGCAGAAGGTACTTATACCTACCGGTACATCGTGGATGGCCGGTGGATGAGAGACCCTCAGAATCCGCGGGTGTTGCCCAATGAATTCAATGATTACAATTCCGTAGTGAGCATAGGCAACCAACATATCTTTTTGCTCCCGGGCTATCCCGATGCCAAAGAAGTTTACCTGGCCGGCTCATTCAACGATTGGAGGAAATTTGAATTGCCGATGAACAAAACACCTGGCGGCTGGCGTATCCCTTATACGCTTGGGCCGGGCAATTATGAATTTAAGTTTTTCATAGATGGCAAATGGATAAATGCTGAGGGGGTTGCGGTTCGGGAAAGTGCCCCGGGATCTGTTTTTGTGATAGAGCCCAACTATACATTTCGTTTAAAAGAATTTCAAAATGCCAGGGAGGTTTTTCTTGCGGGCGATTTCAATAACTGGTCGCCAAATGCATATGCCATGAAAAAAGAAGGTAATGAATGGGTATTACGAATGCACCTCCCGCCCGGTAAACACTTGTATAAATTCGTCGTAGATGGCAAATGGGTCATTGATCCGGGCAACGAGCTCTGGGAACAGAACGAGCACAATACCGGGAACTCCGTGATTTGGGTGGAGCAATAATCCTTGTTATTGGAAACGGGTTTTAGTTACGGGGTGCATCGTTGCCCTTTCCTGATTTGCTATCGAACTTCAACTATAGATTCATTCACCCGTTGACCTATTGAGTCAATGACCCTTTGACTCATTGACTGATTGACCCATTGACTCGCCCCGCTTTATCCCCACTCATGAAATACTAAATGGCTAATTTTGCGCCATGAAAAGTATCGTGTTGAATAAAAATATCAGCCGCAGGGTAGAAAATGGCCATCCATGGATATTTGCCAATGAAGTAAATACAGGCAAGGAAAAGGATACAGCTGCCGAACCCGGCGAAATCGTGGACGTGTATACTTTCGACAAAAAGTTTATCGGGCGGGGTTATTATAATCCTCAGTCGCAGATATCAGTAAGGTTACTTACAAGGGATAATAATGAAATCATCAATGATGATTTTTTTTATAACAGGATACTACAAGCATGGGAATATCGCCAACGCATCGGCTATACCGAAAACTGCCGCCTCATTTTCGGGGAAGCAGATGATATGCCCCAACTGATTATCGACAAATTCAATGATTATTTTGTTATACAAACCCTGGCTTTAGGGATTGACTTATGGAAACCTGCCATTGTAAATGCCCTCGAAAAAATATTTCACCCCAAAGGAATCTATGAACGCAATGATGTACCGGTGCGGGAACTGGAGGGAATGGAACAACATAAGGGTTTTCTATCGGAACCGTTTGACACCAATATCATCATTAATGAAAATGGTATCAAATTTCATGTAGACATAGCCAACGGGCAAAAGACCGGTTATTTCCTGGACCAGCAGGATAACCGCCGCGCTATCCGGCATATTGTGAAAGATGCTGACGTGCTGGGAGCTTTTTGTTATACCGGTTCCTTCGAGATCAGTGCAGCCTTTTATGGTGCAAAATCTGTGCTTGGCCTCGACATTTCCCAAAATGCTGTTGATATGTGTAATCAGAATGCGATATTAAATGGCCTGGAAAATGTTTGTAACTTTCAATGTGTAAATGCGTTTGATGTATTGAAAACATGGAGCAAAGAGGATAAACGCTGGGATGTAGTGATGTTGGATCCTCCATCTTTCACCAAAAGCCGCAGTACAATTGATAAAGCCGTGGCAGGCTACAAAGAGATCAACCTGCGTGGAATGAAACTGGTAAAACCTGGTGGATTTTTAGTTACATCCAGTTGTACTAATTTAGTGAAGCCGGAATTATTCTTAGACATCATTCAAATGGCTGCAAAGGATGCCAAACGAAAAATAAGGCAGGTAGTTTTTAACGCCCAGTCAGCAGATCATCCTATCATCAGGGACCAGGAAAACACCCATTACCTCAAATTTTTGATCGTACAGGTTTTATAACCGTTGCAGAAATTATTACTTGTTTTCTCTTTATTTAGCTGGTTGCGGTGGCATCACCGTGCTCATAATTACGTGCATCCGGGGGTATTTTATCCTTTTTAGGGGCTCTCTATTTCCTCCTTTCGCCGTTTATCCAGACAATTTACCACTCATAAATATCCAAAAATTTCTGTTCGTAGACAGCGTCCTTCTGCAAACCCAATACAGTAAAGGGTTTTAATTATCATAAGGTACTATTTTTAAAACATTACTAGATGTTAG
>JAKFCK010000193.1:0-11394 GCA_036676685.1 Chitinophagaceae bacterium
TTGGTACTTCTCACAAACAGACCACCCGGTGTGGCTGGGCACTGCCCCGGGCACAAGAGCCGAAGAATTTTATACCAGGCAGGGATGGACCAAAACGGGTATTGTAAATAAGGGTGAAATAAAGTTTGAAATGACAAAGGAAACCTGGGAGTATAGAAAAAATAGTAATGAACAGATCCTGCAGTGATAAAGAAATTTATACCAAAGTGTTTACCCGGGTTAGTCAGTTTTCGCCATTATCCTGCAGTATTTTTTTTACCAGGGCCACCTGCCCAAGGTGATAATGTATATGTTCAATGACCCCGTGGAGATTCCTGTAATAGCTACCGTATTTTTTGTCAGTGAAATCTTCCCAAAACCTGCTCTCCGGTAACTCCTCAACCAGGCCGGCGAGCGTTTCAGCATCCATCAAAGTTTTATCGCGTAATTTTTCCCAATCTTCCCGGGAACTGATCATTGGCAGCTCAAAGCTGAATTTGTCATGTGCATCCAGCGGACCTCCCTGCAACACTTTCAACACTGCGCTTACATAATAATTCATATGATAGACAAGCGCCGCAATGGTATTGAGATTATGCACCTGCGTAGTCGCCTGTTGCCAGTCCACGTTAGCCAGGTTATCCCGCAGGTTGGATGCAGTCCAGTTGCCACCTGTATGCACTTCCCGAAAATGTTTTGCGATTTGCTGCGCCAGGCTCATATATTTTTTTGTTCAATTTTTACAATTGATCACTTCAGGCTATTTGCACTAGTAAAACTAAGCCCCTTCCTGATTTTTCCAAACCGGTTTTCACATGTGAAAAGATCAACCAGGAATATTTAATCACCCCTTGGCCTGTGAATATCCGTCACCAGTAATTTTATGGTGGTGGTACCAATATTTTTACCTGCATCGGTCAGTGCCCCGCTGACAAATCCCATTCCTGCCTTCAGTTCCATTACCTGTGAGGCCGCACCATTAAAAGAAATGGAGGCTTTACCGCCCTCCAGAACATATACCGCATGATCCGGGTGGCTATGTATTGCTGCAGAATCTCCCGGCTTTACTGTAAACAAATACATCTTCACGTTCAATGTATCTGCAAGTTTTTTGATAAAGGGAGCACCCACAATCAGGGGATCCATCGCCGGGTCGTACGCGGCCATTGGGGTTGTGTCCTTTACAGTTATAACTGAAGCGGAGTCTGTGTTTTTTTTCCCTGCATTGCTGGCAGGATCATTGCAACCGGGTAAAAAAAGCAAATAAAATAATACAATGAAACCGGTGCACTTTTTAATCTTTCCCATTATTCAAGGTTTTAAAATTGAAAAATGTTTTTTCAAGTGCTTCCAACGGTAACCCGGTGAATCCAACCCTTAAAATTAAAAAAGAAAGTTGAATGATTCGCTCTACTTCACTTCCATGATCTCCAGGACAACGCTCGGCCTCGAAGTTTTAAGGCCGGGATTAAACCCGATATTCTGCAAAAAATCGCCTGAATAAACCTGCCCCGGATCAATCGGAGAACTGGAGCCGGGATAAAGATTGATCTCCCTGATTGTATACTTCTTGCCGGCATCGAGTCCGTTGAGTTTTATGGGCCGTTCCGTAGCCATTTCCATAAAACGGTTGCTGTGGAGGTAAGTGAACATCACTGCATTGCTTTTATTATCATTCACATAAAGAAAGGACGCAAAGGGATTTTCATAAGGGCTGGCAACCCGGTATTGTGTTCCATGCCATACGATCTTTTTGAACCGGTCATAATTTTTAATCGCGTCCCTGCAAAAGGTTAAATCGTCTTTACTAAGCTTACTTGCGACGATATCAAAACCCAGCTTTCCCATGCTGGCTACATCAGTCCGGAATTTTATAGACTGTTTACCCCAATCTGTAACATGGCAATCAGTACTTATCGATGGAAAAAAATACGAATAGTTCCACTGTAGAAAAATACGTTCTACTGGTTCGGTATTATCGCTTGGCCAGAATTCAGTAAAGTATTTCAACAACTCATAATCTGCCCGGCCGCCACCACCCGAACACAGCATCATAGCCACTTTTGGATATTTAGTCCTGATCCGTTGCAGCACACTATAGAGGCCCTTCACATACTCCACGTACAAATGGGTCTGCGGCGTTTTATTTTTATTTAAATAGGCAGAATAAGCATTATAAATAACCGCGTTACAATCCCACTTAATAAAAGCGAGTTCCGTATTTTTTATGAACAGCTCATCAACGATCCCGAAAACAAAATCCTGTACTTCCGGGTTGGCCAGGTCTAGTACCAACTGGTTACGGTAATATTTTTCAGGGCGCCGGGGCTGCCTTATCACCCAATCCCGGTGTTTTTCATACAACTCACTCCGCGGATTTACCATTTCCGGTTCTATCCAGATACCAAATTTAACCCCCGCGGCTTTAGCTTCTTTTACGAGGTAGCCAATACCCTGCGGCAATTTTTTTATATTTTCATGCCAGTCACCCAGGCCTGCATCGTCATTGTTTCTAGGGTATTTATTTCCAAACCAGCCATCATCCAGCAGGAAAAGATCAACACCTAAATTTTTGGCATCTTTAAAAAGGGCCGTCAGTTTATTTTCATCAAAATCAAAATAGGTAGCTTCCCAATTGTTTAAAAGGGTGAGCCGGTCCCCTTCCCCATCTAATAACCGGTATTTCCTCGCCCAGCTTTGTATCTGCCTGCTGGCCTCACCCGTACCGCTGTCTGAAATTGTATAGATAAGCGACGGTGTCTTAAAACTTTTCCCCGGCAGCAGGTTATATGCAGAGGCGTGAGAATTAATGCCGGCAAGAAAACGAAGGTTATTGTGCGAATCTGTTTCAAAATCAAGTTTATAATTTCCACTCCAGGCCAGCTGGCCAAGCACTACCGTGCCATCGTTTTCTCTTGCCGGGCCTCCGAAGGATAAAATAAAATTAGGTGTGCCCAGAAGCATGGCCCTGGTACCAAGTTTTGAGTCGATACTTTTTATCCCCTGCAACAAATGCTCTTCCAGCGGTTGCATTTCCCTGAGATACTCCCCCTGGAAACTTGTCAGATAAGTTTCCTTGTTTCCAAAGAACAAATTAGCAGAAGCATATTTATTCAACACGATGGGAGCTTTTTCTCTATTGGTAATTTCTGCCCATTGTTCGAACACATTTTCCTTGTTCCATGCCCGGTAAAACAGGTCTACTGTTAACCCATACACCGGATCTGTCAACGTAACCACCGTAAGGCTGGTATTCTCTCCCTCTTTCACTACCCGGTGTTTAGAATATACTAATTCGGTGGAAGGATTACCGTCGCTGTGGGTTACCTGCAACGCCGGCTCAGAAAGGTTCCAGGTGCCGGAGGGTGTGTAGGCGTGATTATATTTTCCCGCATTAGCATCAGAATAGAAGTATTGTGCGGAAACTCCGGTGTAGTCACTCTTTGATGCCAGCCTCCGGCCAAAATATATGTTCCATAAACGGCCGCCCGTATCAGTTTGCAGGACCAACGCATGCTGGCGGGTTTCTATAGGAATTGTGACGGGCTGTGCAATAGCGGCCTGCACGACGATCAGCAGCGAAAGGAAAAACCGGCTGGAAATAAAAATGCCTTTTTTCATTTTATCATTTTAAAATTTAACAGCGAAAGCGGATTTTATTTCAGTGGGCGGGAATTAGTTTTGAGTTGATCCCGATAAAAAGTTTTGGGAGTTCTTACAAGGAGAGAACAAAATAGAAATTAAGGATCATTAAAACAACAGGGAATGGTGGAAGCTGTATGGATGTCCCTCGAAAAAAAAGCCGCTTTCCTGCAATGATACATCGCAAAAAAACGGCTTTCCCCGGGGCTATTCAGCATTTTTTTATTTGGCAGTAGCCGGGCTGATGGTGCCGGAAATTTCGGTTACTTTGTTGATGGGAAACCCGCCTTTTTGGGCGTGTTCTTTTAATAAGGCTTCGTTTTTCGCCTGGTAAATGCAGAAGATCTTATCCCCGGTCACATAACTGTGTATCCATTTGATCTGTGGGCCCATTTCTGCGAGCACTGAACATGATTTTTGGGAAATGCCTTTTAACTGTGTTGCGTCCAGTTTGGCTGCACCCGGGATATCCCGCTCGATCAACCAGGTTTTCATTTGCGGATCATCTGGAGGAGGAACTGCTGTGGCAGTACTGCTGTTTTGCGCCATAGTTATAAAACCTGTAAATAAGAAAAGAAGGATGAAATACAGGCAGCGTTTTGTTTGAAGTTTCATAAAAAAAGTTTTAAATAATTTAATAGAACATAAAGATAACAGGCCGGTGTAGCCGGCACCTATAACAAATCATTCAATAAATGGTAAAATCAGGTCTTGCTGCCGGTAGTTTATTGCTGCAGCATTTCCTGGTAAGCCAGTGGCAGGATGCCGAACTTTTTTTTGAAGCATTTAGTGAAATAAGAAGGGCTGGAGAAGCCCGTACTAAAACTGACCTGGGAAATATTTACGTATTGTTTCCTCAGCATATCCTTAGCATTGTGCAACCTGTATTCGCTCAAAAGATGGCCTGGCGAAAATCCCGTGAGGGCCACGGTTTTCCGGTACAACTGTGACTTGCTCATAGCCATTTTGTGGCTGTAGTCGTCCAGGTTAAATTCTGTATCCTCCCAGTTAGATTTAAGCGAATCAAATACGAGGTTGAGAAAATCTTCCTCCTGCTGGCTAAGCGCAAAAATGCCGGGGTCATCTTTTTCAAAATAACCTTTTGATAATAACTCCCGGACCTGGGCGCTCAACCCCACCTGCCTGTCTTTTGCAATGAAGGCAATACGCTCCGCCAATTGTATGGTATCACCAAATAGTTTGTTATTATTGGTAACCGGCTCACCGGCGCTCACGCCTATTTTTACTCCGGCCCCGGCCAGTTGTTGAATGGCGGTGGCGGCTTTAACAGCACCTGTCGCGGATGTAAAAGAAGCAATGATGGCACTTCCCTTATGTTCTGCTTCCACACCACCATGCTGTAATACCTGGTGCTGCACACACTGCCACTGCCTGCCCGTCATTTCTGCAGCTTTATCTTTGCCATGATTAATGCTGAGTAAAATGGGATCGGGCAATTGTACCTGCAGCAGGATCCGAAAGGAGGGATCTGTCAGCAATTTTAATCCATCGGCATTTAAGGCGGCGTCTGCCGGGTCAGTTATCCTCCCGAGGAAGGATTCCACCAGTGAAGTCTGTACCTCGATTATCTTGTGCGGTACCAGTCCATGAGCTTTGTTGTGCATGGCTATCACCGTTTCTTTACCTGGCGCATCTATAAGGCAAAAAACGTGTCCACGGCTTTCGTCCACCCAATAAGTCATACACTTGCAGGAATGATCATCCTGGATGAGTACATCCAGGCGGTGGGCTTCGGCCACATCATTGGCTTTTACGCCCGGTACAATATGCAGGTCCATGTATAAAGGCATGACTACACTTTATTTTTCACCCGTAAAATAATATAAATAAAGGAAAGGATTGGGTGACAATTCCTTTGGTATACGGTTCAACAAATTCGTGCGCCCGATTGTGTTTGCGTTCCCGGCGCAAATAATTACCAGTACACTTTTTCTACTCAAAAAACTTTTCTTCCCGGGTTAATTGTCCCAATTCATTCAGTCCTTCGATGATTACCCTTATTTTTTTGCCGTTGTCGTTATGAAAAAAAGGCAGGGTCACCCGCTTGTTGTTTTCATCCATCACCAAAAACGGGTTCCAATAAAGTGTGGGCCTGTAATCGGCGCTCACGGGCAGAGCAGTATTATCGTAATCCGGCACATAAAATTCTTTTATGGCAGAATAGCCAAATACTGTGGTGGAATTTAAACCCTGGCCAGGAACTGTACTTCCGCCTTTGCGGGTATACACTGCTACGGCTCCGCCTGCCCCTCCACCCCGCGACCCCAGGAAAGGGGGGTCAAATACTTTTATCAATACCACATCTGCCATGGAGACTGTCTCCAGCATATCCGGCTCTGTATTTATTTCATTTAAAAAAAGGTCGACTACATTACCCCTCCTGGTTACATTTCCGCCGATGCCCCCTGTTGCATTCAAACCCGGCACCCGTGAGCGGAGGTAGTCGAAAACGTTGCGGGAGGATTTTGCAAAAGGATCATCATCGGTGGCGAAGACCCTGGCGTTCATGCTACTGAACATACTTGTGGCATATTCTTCATCTAATTTCTCTGCAAGAGATTTTTGTTTGCTCACGAGGGTTACCGTTTCCAACACTTTTACATTTTCCCGTTTCAACAGGGCCAACATCCGGTCATTCTGGGTGATACTTTGCAGCAGGATATCCGGGGGTATTATCGCGGGAGAATTCATTTTAGCGAGAGACTGGGGATCGAGAGAAGGGAACCTCACAAAAGTATTGTTGAACTTAAAACTGGCAGAATTAGTCAACACCTTATTTTTATCGTTATTGAATTGGTAAAATAACTTAACCGTATCAAAAAAATAAAGGCCGTCCGTCTTAAAACTTCCATCTCCGTTTACCGGTATGCTGATCACTGTGCTACTACCCTTGTCTGATGTCTGTAAAATCCCTGTGAGTACCTGGCCTTTTAACCGGGCTGGCGAAATACCGAATACGGTGCCGGTGATCGTTAAATAATTGTCAGGAGCAAACCTTATAACAGGCCATTGCCCTTTTAACAACTTTTCCCAATTGAACCTGCGCCAGCCATTGGTCATCATCACAAGATCCAGCTGCTTTTTCACTGAATCTTCATCGGACAAAAAATAATAAGCAGGGTCATATACATACCCTTTCAGGTCTTCGGTAAGCAACATCTGGGAAAAAATATTTTCCCTCGATCCTGCAGTGGAATCCAGGCTGGCATCCGTAACGGAAACAGACAAATTACTTTTAAGCCGCCCCCCGACATCTACCTGCAAAACATTTTTCCCCCGGCGTTTAATATTTTTTTCTACAAGGTGCAGGTCTGTGATAAAAGCATAATTATGATTGTTCACAAAAACCACCCGTTCCGCTACGGGCAATTGGCTCTTAGTAAAAACAGTGATCTGCAAAACGCCATCCGGCAGGCTATCAGTGGGTATTTTTGCCGTGGCCCTCGTCTTTGACGTGAGGTTGATCTTTGCGGCATATACGATCTCCTGGTGCATTTGGGCAACTAAAACATATTCTTTAAAATCATCTGTTACCCTTTCCGGCCTCGAGACCGTGAAAGAAAGCAACCCCTGTCCCTGTTGTATTTTCAAAGCTACACCTGTTGTTTTGGGTGCGGGCAGCAGTGTTTCATGCCGCAGGCCTGCCGGGTCGGTCCAGGTAGCTTTATAGTTTTCCCCTGCCTGCAAAACAGAACTGAAATATCCCCGCCCATTGTGTATGCTTTTAAAAGTCGTGACGGTTTTGCCCTGCCCATCTGTAATAATGCCGGAAACAATAAATGGTTTACCGGTGTTATCGTTTGCTTTAAAGGCGATATATCCTTCAACATTTTCTATTATATCTCCACCCTCCGGGAAAAAAGTAAGATGATAAGATGTCGTTGTATCTCTTTTTTGTGACACGGCACGAGGAAGCACCACATTTACAGGTTTTACATACATCGCCAAAGAATCAAAATTAAGCATCCATGAAGTGTAAGCCCTCATGTAGAGCCTGGAAAATGTTATCGAGTCCGGCAACTTAAAATGTGATGCAGCCCCGGCCTGGAACAGCGGCATCGTTTTGCGCTCTAATATCACCCCGCGTTCATTGATTAACTCCGCATACAAGGTGTTACTGATCTTAGAGGGCACACTCCCCGACATCAGGTAAGCCTTAAACCAGATCGTTTCACCTGCTGAATAATAAGATTTGTCCAGTTGCATGTGTATTTTCTCCTGCGGGTACTTTGTTGCCAGGTCATATAATAAGGAGTCATAGAGCTCTTGTGAAAATGCATTTAAACATAATAGTGACATGAATAATAAACAGCATTTTTTTTTGATCATCGCGGTAAAAGCAGTTTGGTAAATAAGGAAGATTTGTTTCATAAGGCTGTTGTATGACCTGTCTTTTATTAAGCTTGTAACTGGCTGCCCGCAGCTGAGCCGGATTGCCGTTAGTTCGCTGAAAAACTTTGGTGACCAATTTAAGTAAATTGTTTGAATTTGCCCGTTGTGAAGATTAGGACCATTGTCCGATTACTGATGCAGGCTTGAACCGCGGTTGCCAGGTAAGGCGGTGCTATTGCAGCACCTCGAGATTGCCAAGCACCTGTTTGGTGATCGTTTTACGGCACTCTCCGAATTGCGGGGTATTCCACTTCCTGTCCTGCAAAAGCCGGGTGGCAAAAAAATATACATTTCCCTTTTGCTCCAGGTATCCAACCCACCACCCGGTATTCATGCCTTTATCCCTGGTCCACCCTGTTTTTGCCCGCAAAACATATTGGCTTTTTTGTTCGGCTATCATCACCTGTTTTACGATCTCCATATTTCGTTTGGAAAATGGAAAAGTACCCTGGTAAAGTTTTTCCAGGAATTCCACCTGGTTCACGGGTGAAATGGCAAAGTTGCCAAAATTCCAAAAATCAACATCTGTGTGTGAAAGATCACCGTTGCCGTAATTACAGGCGTCGAGGTATTTTTTGTAAGCCGGTCGTCCGGCTTTTTTCGCAAGTTCCACGAACACCCAGCCGGCAGATACTGTAAATGCCTCCTTTACCGTCATATCCCGGTAAATATCCGGGCGATAACCATATTTTACAGTATCTATATTACCAGTCCACTTTACGACTACATTTTCATCAGCAATGGTTTTTGTTTCAAGCAGTACCAGCAGGTTCATGATCTTAAACGTGGAAGCTGGCAGGCTCGCTAATTTGGTATCAACACCATCGGACAGTATCCACAATTGTTTTTCCAGGTCATAAACAGCGATAGAGCCCTGTACCCCGCAGCTTTTAAAATATTGCTGAAAATCTGTTCTGAGGACTACGCTGTCTCTGCCAGGCAACATGTGGAATTCCGAAAGTTTTTTCGATTGCCCGGCCGGGGCGGAACAGCAGCAGCAGATAACCGACACAAACAGGTAAAGGTATCCTGGTATGGTAAAGCGGAGCATTATGGGTTGGTTTTTGGCCGCGTTTATTCTAAAGTTGGTATCATGCGTATCGATACCTATAGCCCTTTGTCCCTGCAAATGGAGGGACATTCATTCTTTCACAAGGCGCGTATCGGCATTGATGGTCTGCAGTGCAGCTATGAATTTTTCCACCTGGTTTTCCAGCGTGCGGAATTGGTAAACTTTATATCTTTTGGAACTTAATTTTAGCACAACATCAGTTTCAAACGGCTTGTCACTTTCAGCCATGGCAATTTCCCGAATGGTCAAAATATCAATCTTGTTTTTCCAATGTTGTTTAAATAGAAACACGAATAACAAACCGATATACAACATGAGTAACAGTCCCAGGAAACCAACGATGACCCATTTATAAGGTTTTCCGGCAAGCAGTGCAATATCTATTTTTTCTGAAAGCATATTCACGAGGAAGGTGAAAAAGAAAAGATATAATAACCCATTCCTTAGGTAGGTATTAGTGTTACGCCTCTGAATAAGGGTAGTGCCATTGATGGTGAGTTTACTATCTGTAGTTACAAACTCCATAAAAAATCTTTAAGATGAGAATTAATTTTACAGCAAACAGGCGGCCCGGGATTTCTATGGTCCCGCTGCCGGGGTACCGATTAAAGATATGAATTACCGGTAAAATTAAAACTGTTATAAAAAATTCAACGGGGGTCGGCTGAAGTGCTGATCTTTTTGGTGGAGGGATCACTATTCAATCATGATTTTAACCATCCCGTTATGCTCATTCTTGGTTTATGACTTACCAGAACCTCGTGTGCCAGTTCACTGCTTTTAAAGAACACTGTTTTGCCGTTCACCGGCGTTATATTTTCAATCCTATCCTCGTGGTGAATACACAATTCTCCGCCGTCATTTTGTTTCCAGTCGCTGTTCAGGTACATCACCATGGAAAATTGCCTGCTGTCGCTATCCCGGAACTGGTCAATATGTTTTTTATAAAAACTGCCTTCTTCATATAATGTGTAGTGAAATTCATAACTGGTAATACCGGTATAACAGCTTTCATTCAAAAACCTGACAAATTCGTCCATGAGGTCAAAAAAATTGTTTTCGTGTTCGTCGTTATGCTCCCGGTCCAGCCAGTAGATAATATCGCTCCGGAAAAGGTCCCCGGCCTGTACATTTGCCGCGAGACCTGTACCTGCCACCTGTAGTAATTTATCCGAGTAAAGCGCCGTTAGGTTTTTTTTTAAATGTAAAGCCAGCGATGGGCGCAAAAAATTTTCGGCTATGCCTACTTTGTTGGTTATAAAGCTATTGATAAGGTTGTTAAAGATCTTTTCCAATAATATTGGTGAACTATTTTAGCTGCTGAGGGATGAAGGTAGTTTAAATAACCCCACCGCACCCCACGGGTTCCTGTAACCATTGCAACACAGGCTGGTTCAGGTTAACCTAAAACATAAACGTAGTAGAACTTTTACTCATGGATCTTTCGCCATTCCACCGTGCTATCGCGGTCAAATTTAATGACGAGGGTTTTGGTGTGCAATGGGAAAAAACCGATACGCTGCTGCGCAACCCTATAGAACAGGTAACTGCTATCTTTGCGGTCCGGTGCGCCGAGAACATCGATGAGTTCCTTGTAAGTTAATCCCTTCAAGGTCACGTTGGCAACCAGGTCTTCGAGCATTTTATCCCTGTAAGGGTAATCATCTCCGCTCCTCATAACCCATTTTATTTTGTCAAATGGCTGCTGGCTTTTGTCGGCGCCATCCTGCTTACTATTATTTTCGCAGGAAAACCCTACAGCTAAAAACGTAATAATAAAAATTAAAAATTTCATCTCCCGGGTGTTTGGGCATTTGTTGTTGCTATTTCCTGCAACCCGGAAACTGTGGCCAACAAAATACCAGGTGTACTGTTACTTTGCCCTCCAGTCAAAAAAATTGAAATCTGTGAGTAACCTGCAAGGTTTACCCTGCGCATCAAAACCGATATAAGTGGCATAATACCCATCACCAAAACCTGCAGAGAAAGCCGCGAGGTTATGCTCACCAAAATTGTATATGCTGTATCGCCAGCCGTTATGTTGATGCCGGGAAAGTTCGGGGTAAATACCCTGGTCCGTTTCAGTGACGTTTTTCCTGTCCAAAGCTTTATTGGCAACGTCATCAATAAATACAGCTACTCCCGCGTCCACAGAATATCCATGGATCTTTTCACGTCCCAACGGTATTTGCGACTGTCCGTCCAGCAAGGCAAATTCCCATTTGTCAACTGGAGCATCATCAAAAAGAATTCTTGCAAATACGATCGTTTCCTCGTCACCCAGTTTT
>JAKFCK010000194.1:0-9360 GCA_036676685.1 Chitinophagaceae bacterium
TCATTAAGCCTGGCTTCTCTCTTAAAGAAAGAACCCGGGATACGGCCGGCAGACCCGAATTTTTCCTGGTAGTCAACTGACAACGGGAAAAAAGACTGGCCTTCTTTAGGTTCTTTGTTGGCTACCACGGTAGCTAAAAGGATACAATTGCCCTGGCGCACAGTAACTGCACCATCAGCCTGGCGGGCCATTTTGCCCGTTTCGATAGTAACCATACGGCCACCACCTATATCAAATGTTACTGATTTTGGTTGTAGTAATGACATGTTTTTGTTTTTACGATAAGGCAGCGCCTCGTCAATTAAAAGAAGTATGTATAACGAATAATTCCCAACGGCAAAACACAGTTGGGAATAATTCAGTTTACATTAAAATAGCTTATTTACGGAGACCTAATTTTTCAATCAATGCCCTGTAGCCGGTAAGGTTGTGTTTGCTCAGGTAAGTTAATAAGCGCTTACGCTGACCAACCATCATCATAAGACCTCTTTGGGAAGAAAAGTCTTTTTTATTGATCTTCAGATGGTTAGAGATATGGTTGATACGCTCTGTTAGTAGCGCTACCTGGCCCTCGGTGGAACCTGTGTTGGTAGCTGTGCCACCAAAATTTGCGAAAAGGTTTGCTTTGTTTTCTGTTGTTAAATGCGACATTACGTTGTTTTTTTAAAACGGTTGTTTTAATCTCTTGTTATAATCGGGTGCAAAAGTAAGGCAAATAAATCATTTAACCAGCCTTTTTTGCAGTTAATTAGGTACAAAAGGGCAAATGTCCGGGATATTTCTTCCAGGAAAAAACGGGTTCAGCTTTTTTTAGCAGACTTTTGTGGGGTTCAAAAACCATTTACGATGAGTGCCCGGTACTACAATAATCATATTTTAAAAGAATTGGCCGCCTGGCAAAACGATATGCTCCGGGACCCTTCAATCTTCAACCGTTTATCTAAAAAGTTACAGGTGAAGATCAATAGTTATATACCAGAGAAGGTGCACGAAGCCATTACCGGTGTTATCAAACAAATGATCCGGGGTGTATTGTTCGGGGTAAAGACCATCACCGCTAAACCGGAAACAATCAATTCCATTGAAATGACGGAAACCGTGGTGAAAGAAAAAATTGACTGGTACAAGAAAACGGCGGCAGCGGAAGGGGGCATAACGGGCGCCGGTGGCATATTGCTTGCTTTTGCAGATTTCCCTATCCTGATCGGAATCAAAATAAAAATGCTTTTTGATATTGCTGCCACTTATGGCTTTGACGTGAAAGATTACAAGGAACGGGTATATATCCTGCACATCTTTCAGTTGGCCTTCAGCAGCCATCAACACCGGAAAAATGTTTACCTGGGGATGGTGGACTGGAAATCGAAGGCAGCCGGCTTACCGGAGGACATCAGTGAATTTGACTGGCGCAACTTCCAGCAGGAATACCGGGATTATCTTGACCTGGCCAAATTAGCCCAACTCATCCCGGTGATCGGGGCAGCGGTGGGCCTCGTGGTAAATTACCGGCTGCTGAAAAAACTCGGGACGACGGCCATGAATGCTTACCGGATGCGGTTGGCGGAAGAGGGCTTGTTATAAATAAGGAATGAGAAATAAGGAATAAGAAATGAGGAATAAGGAATGAGAAATAAGGAATAAGAAAGTTCGGCGCTGAGCTGGGAACGGGTGTTTAGGGTTCGGAAACTAATAAATCAGAAATGAGGCTTAGCGCCTTTGTAGGACTAAATGTTTTAGACTGCTTAAATAAAAATGCCACATTTGCACTCATGAGACCAAATTTTGCCATTATTGGCTGCGGGAGAATAGCCCGGCGGCATGCGGAACAAATTGCTAAAGTGGGCACGCTACTGGCCGTGTGTGATATCGTCTATGAAAACGCACTGGAGGTATCCGACACTTATGGCGCCAACCTTTACCTTTCTATCGAAGATCTCCTGGAAAATGAGCCAGCCGTGGATATCGTGAGCATCTGCACCCCGAATGGCCTGCACGCACAACACAGTATCCTGGCCCTGAAAGCGGGCAAACACGTGTTATGCGAAAAACCCTTGTGTATTAATATGGCAGATGCCAAAAGGATGTTACAGGCCGCAAAGGGGGCAGACCGCCATTTATATGTGGTGAAACAAAACAGGTATAATCCGCCGGTGGCCGCAGTAAAAAACCTGCTGAAAGAAGACCGGCTTGGTAAGATCCTGTCTTTCCAGGTAAATTGTTTCTGGAACCGGCCCAACAGTTATTACACCTCCTGGAAGGGCACTAAAAAAATGGACGGGGGCACTCTTTATACACAATTCAGTCATTTCATCGACCTGCTGTACTGGCTGCTCGGCGATGTGAAAATGGTACAGGCGAGGACAAAAAATTTTGAGCACCGTGTGCTTGAAATAGAAGACAGCGGTGTGGTGCTTATTGAGATGGTGGGTGGTGCGATCGGCACACTGAATTACACCGTGAACAGCTACCAAAAAAATATGGAGGGTTCTTTTACAATATTCGGCGAAAAGGGAACAGTAAAAATCGGCGGTCAATACCTGAATGAACTGGAATACCAATGTTTGGAAGGGGAACCGATCAAAGACCTGGCGAAGGGTAACCCGGCAAATGCTTATGGTTTTTACCAGGGCAGTATGAGCAACCATGACAAAGTGTATGAAAATCTTGTAAAAGCTATAGAACATCCCGGCCATGAATTTGTAAATGCAATTGAGGGGATGAAAACCGTGGAGATCATTGAAAAAATTTATGCTTCCGCAGGTTTAAAATAAATTTCCCTTTATTTGCCAAAAACAACCCTCTTGGCGTCAATTTTTTTCACTGTTACCAATGAGCTCAATTTCGATCAGCGAATGATCCGCATTTGCAGTTCCCTTGCCAATGCGGGCTACCAGGTAACATTGGTGGGCGTGCAGAGGAAAGGCGCTGCAGCACTGGTTCCTCAGCCCTTTGCACAAAAAAGGCTGCCTGTATTTTTTGCTAAGGGGAAATTGTTTTATGCAGAATTTAACCTCCGGTTGTTTTTTTACCTCCTTACAAAAAAAATGGACGGTATCTGCGCTATCGACCTCGATACTATTTTTCCCTGTTATTTTAATTCATTACTAAAAAAGATCCCCCGTATTTATGATGCGCATGAATTATTCTGTGAAATGAAAGAGATCGCAGAACGGCCTCGTATCTATAACACCTGGAAATGGATTGAAAGAAAAACAGTGCCCCATTTCACTTACGGCTACACGGTGAACCAGCCCATCGCGGACGAATTTAAAAAGATGTATGGCGTGCATTATGAAGTGATCAGGAGTATTGCCCTTTTTAACCCTGCGCAGCAAACCGTGAAAAAGGAGAAATTTATTTTGTACCAGGGTGCGGTAAATGAAGGGCGTTGTTTTGAAGCCTTGCTGCCTGCAATGAAGCTCGTGAATGCGCCCCTTATTGTCTGCGGCACGGGCAACTTTATGGACCATGCCCGGCAGATAGCAACCGAACTCAAGCTGGGAGATAAAGTTATTTTTAAAGGCACGTTGTTACCGGCAGACCTAAGGGAAATTACAAATAAGGCTTATATAGGCCTTACTCTTTTTGAAAAGGGAGCGCTGAGTAATTATTATTCCCTCGCTAATCGCTTTTTTGATTACATCCATTCGGGTGTGCCGCAACTGTGCGTAAATTACCCGGTTTACCGGGAGATAAACAATTTACACCATATTGCTGTTTTGATTGATGAGCCGGATAGCGCCTCCATAGCCAATGCGCTAAATAGCCTGTTGGAGGATGATGAAACATGGGACCGGCTACACATCAACTGCATTACTGCAGGTAAAACACTGAACTGGCAGAATGAAGAAATAAAACTGATCGCCTTTTATAAAAATATTTTTGGATAAGCATTTACATATCATCACCCTTGACGTTCCCTGGCCCGCGGATTATGGCGGCGTGGTGGACCTTTTTTACAAACTGGTCTGGCTTCACAAACTTGGCATTAAAATTCATTTGCACTGTTTCACCGGCGGACGTGCCCCGCAGGATGAACTGGATAAATATTGCGAATCGGTGCACTATTACCAGCGAAAAAAATTCTCCTCGGGGATATCACTGCCCCTACCCTATATCGTTAGTTCGAGGGTCGACCCGGATTTACTTAAAAACATCGCGGGAGATGATCATCCCATCCTGATGGAAGGTGTGCATTGCACCTACCTGTTGCACAAAGGTGAATTGAAGAACAGGAAGGTTTTTGTGCGTTTACATAATGTTGAATTTAATTATTACCACAAGCTGGCTGCGAACGAAAAAAATTTCGGCAAAAAACTTTATTTCCTGCTGGAGAGTGCCCTGCTGAAACGATATGAAAAACTGATCGCTGCAAAGGCAGTTTTCCTGACGGTGAGCAGGGATGATGAAACCCTGTACCGGCAGGAACTGGGCGCCCGGAACATAAACTTTTTACCGGTGTTCCTTCCCTGGCACCAGGTGAACAGTTTTTTTGAGAAAGGCTGTTTTTGTCTCTACCATGGTAATCTTTCGGTGAATGAAAATGTAAGGGCGGTGGAATGGCTGCTTACCGAGGTGTTCAATGACATCCGGATCCCTTTTGTGATCGCCGGTAGAAATCCAACGCAAAAACTGGAAGAACTTGTTCATCGCAATAACCATTGCTGCCTGGTGGCGAACCCCTCGGAGAAAGAAATGCAGGACCTTATCAAAAAAGCACAGGTGAATGTATTACCGTCTTTCAATAACACCGGGGTAAAGTTAAAGATCCTGAATGCCTTATACAACGGGAAGTATTGCCTCGTGAATAATGCCGCTGCAGAAGGCGCTGGCTTTGAAGACCTGTGCAGGATCGCCAACACGGCTGAAGAATTTAAGCAGGCCATTAACTTACTCTACCAGCAGCCCTATACCGAGGACAACGGGGAGCAAAGACAGCTGGTGTTAGCTGCCTTATACGACAATGAAAAAAATGCCCGTCAACTTATAAACTGGATATACTAGCGTTATCCCACACTTTATTCCTTTCTGTCTTGATCGTGCGGGAAGGAAATTTATTGATCACCATATAATCATGCGTAGCCATCACGATGGTGGTATCGTAATCTTTGGAGATATGGAAAAGCAGCTGCATGATCTCATCACTTGTTTCCGGATCAAGGTTTCCGGTAGGCTCGTCTGCAAGGATCAACCTCGGGGAGTTTAACAAGGCCCGGGCCACGTCTACCCGCTGTTGCTCCCCACCGCTGAGTTCGTATGGCATTTTGAAACCTTTTGTTTTCAGGTTCACCTTGTCCAATACATCTGCAATTTTTTCATCCATCAGTTTGTCGTCTTTCCAGCCCGTGGCTTTCAAAACGAACTTGAGGTTCTCATTTACATTCCTGTCTGTCATCAGTTGAAAATCCTGGAATACTACACCCAGGTTGCGCCGCAGGAACGGTACTGTTTTCCAGGTGAGCCCTTTCAGGTTATGCCCTACCACCCAACCTTCTCCCTCCCGCAATTCCAGGTCACCGTACAGTGTCTTCAGCAGGCTGCTTTTGCCGGTGCCGGTCTTTCCTACCAGGTATACGAATTCCCCTTTATCCACCGATATATTTACATCGCTTAAAATAAGGCTGTCCCCCTGGTAAATATTTACATTTTTTAATTCAATGATTGATTGCGCCATGTGTTCGTTAATTGTTTTGTTTGTGAATCAGTAAACGCATTTGTTTGTTGATCTTCACCTGTTAGGGCAGGTGCCGATATGCTGAGTCCTGTTATTCATCCAATTGCAGCAAATTTAAACGTTACACTATCACTATGAAAATAAAATTTACCGCCGGCTGTGAAAATGTGGATAACTAAGTTTTTAGTTTTATAACTAACTTCTTAGTTTTACTCCATCAACTTAAAAATTATGAGCCGGTCCTTAACCAAAGCAGAAGAGCAGATCATGCACGTGATCTGGAAATTAGATAAGGCGTTCCTCAGGGAGATCATCGAAGCCCTTCCCAATCCTAAGCCACACAACAACACGGTGGCGACAATTTTAAAAATTCTTGTGGAAAAGGAGTTTGTCGGCATCAATACATTCGGCCGCATGCACCAATATTACCCGCTGGTAGCGAAAGATGCGTATAGCAAATCCACACTCAAGACCATAGTGAAATCTTATTTTGAAGGGAATTACAGCAACGCCGTGTCATTCATGGTGAAAGAAAATGGATTGAGCATAGAGGAACTGGAGTTGTTGCTTAAACAATTGAAGAAAAAATAATATTCATTTTCAGGGCTTATAGATAATTTTTATTGGGCAATGAGATCGGGCAAGCGGGACAGTATGCCAAAACAGAAAAACGCATTGACGATATGTATGAAAAGAAGCGGCGAGAATGCGACGGTAACGAGAAACGGCCAACGAGAAACAAGAAACGAGAAACTCCTCTATAACAAACAAAACAAAACCGAATGCCATACTTTTTTTATTACCTGCTAAAAGTAACCATTTGTTCAGCTGTGCTTTACGGGTACTATTACTTTTTCCTGCGCAATAAAGTTTACCATGCCTACAACCGGTTTTACCTGCTGGCAACCGTGCTCGTCTCCCTGCTGTGCCCGCTTATTAATTTTAGTATTTTTTTTACTGGTAGTACCGCAGCAGCGAAACCTATACAGCTCCTGCAGGTGGTTACCAATGGCAATACTTACATCGAAGAACTTATCCTGCAATCCCGCGGCACCCAAATCACTACAGCCCAGCTGTTACTCGGCCTCTACTGCAGTGTTTCCCTGGTATTGCTGGCGATGCTTTTGAAATTGATGGCAAATATATTTTTCCTCCTCAAAACCAGTTCTGCCAGGAAGCTGAATGATATCACTTTTATTCAAAGCGACACAAAAGGCACACCGTTTTCCTTTTTTCGGTTTATTTTCTGGAACCCGGCCATTGACATCAACAGCACAACAGGCCAGCAGATCTTTGCCCATGAAGTCGCACACGTAAGAGAACAACACAGCGCAGATAAGCTATTCCTCAATATCACATTGATCTTTTGCTGGATCAACCCGGTTTTCTGGATCATTAAAAAAGAATTAAACCTTATCCATGAATTTATTGCAGACAAAAAAGCGGTAGCCAACAACGATGCACAGGCCCTCGCAGCCATGATCGTTACATCTGCTTACCCAAAACATGCCTACTTACTCACCAATCATTTTTTTTACTCACCTATAAAAAGGAGGTTACTGATGTTATCCAAATACAATATTAAAAAAGCCGGTTATTTCTACCGCATTCTCGCATTGCCCGTCACGCTGTTCCTTGTTGCTGCTATAAGTATAAAGGCAAAAACCCGGATCGACGAAATCATTAATCCTGCGGAGAAAATTACGGTGGTGATTGATGCAGGGCATGGAGGGCATGACGCAGGAGCTATGTCGCAGGATGGGAGCAGCAAAGAGAAAGATCTCACTCTCGACTTTATCAAAACCATCAAATCGTTGAACCGATCTTCCAACATCGAGGTAGTCCTCACCAGGGAAACTGACGTATATCAATCTCCCCAGGACAAAGCGGCCATAGCGCAAAAAGCAGGTGCCGATTTATTTATTTCTGTGCATATAGCATCAGAGCCATTCTCTACCGCCTCTAAAAGCGGGATGGAAGTATTTGTCGCCAAAGACGAACACGCAAATAGTTATGCGAGTAAGCTTTTTGCATCCTCCGTAATTGCTAATTTTAAATCAAACTACGGCATCAGTGTAGCACCCAATCCTATGCAAAGAAAGGTTGGGGTCTATGTATTACAGGCGAATCATTTCCCTTCCATATTAATAGAGACAGGGTATCTTTCCAATAAAAATGACCTGGCCTACCTGCAGACAAAAGAGGCTAAAGAGGTGTTTGCAAAAAACATTCTTGCAGCCATTTCTGCTTACGCCGTTGAAATGAAAAGACAGCCACTTGTTGCGGCGCAAACGGCTGACACGATCCCCCGTAATACAAATTCAGCCAGGTATTATAAAGGTGAAAAAATAAAAAGTATCAAAGTAAAACAAAGCACTGAGCAAGTTACCTTAACCTTTGAAAATGGAAAGTCAGCGCAGGTAACAATGGAAGAAGCGGAAAAACTGGGCCTTCTTGTGCCTCCCCCGCCACCACCGGCACCACCTGTACCTCCTGCACCCCCGGCACCACCCGCCCTTGCTGAAAGATCTCAGCCCGAAACTCCGCCAGCACCTCCTGCCCCTCCTGCACCACCGGCAGCACCAAAACCACCAGCAAAAAAACAGGACGTGCATATCCAAACGGAAAACGTCAATATCAATGTTGATGGTAAACATCCAATCGATATATCCAATAAGACAACGATCTCAACGACTACAATACCGGTGGAACTTCAGCCCATGGTAGTACTGGACGGTGTGGAAGTAACCCACGATATATTGAAGACCATCAACGTCAATGAAATTAAATCCGTGAACGTGCTTAAAGGAGAAACGGCCATAAAAAAATATGGAGATAAAAAAGCCGTGAACGGGGTGATAGAAATAAACACTAAAATAAATATCCTCATCACCCAGTCAGGGGATAATAAAAACACAAAAACTGTCGTGACGCAGTAATACCGCAACGAAATTTTGACAGGTATATTTTGCAAAACCTCCCGGTACACGGAGGTTTTTTTCATGTAGAATGGATTATCTTTCCTTAAATTCCAATCCATGCTAAAAACTATTTCTATTTCCCTCACCCTTCTTCTCTTTACTGCTACCGGGGTTTTCTGCCAGACCAACGGAATATTACCTTTTACCGGTATTCGTTATTTTAATGAAGGCATTTATGCAAAATATGTGGAGGTGCAAATTAATGGCGCCACGTTGACGAGCAACCGCCTTCCGGCCAACAAGGAATTTACTTTAAAACTACAATTACCCACCGGCTTCACCGAAGACGGATCAAAAAAAGTCTACCCGGCAGTGGAAGTTGTTTACTTAAATAATAAAAAACAGGTGCTGGGCACTATTCCTAATGTGCTTAAGGATTCGGAAAGGACCGGGTACATGACAACAACATTAAAAGAGATAGCTGTAAAACTCGTCCTGCAATCTGCCGTATTAAAAAATGAAACAGAATGCCTGGTACAGGTACGGTATTATGACCTGAAAAGTAAAAAACAATTGCGTTTATTGTTTCCCGTTAGCATCGCACCTGCCTCAGAACCGGTGGCCTTATCTAAAGTAAGTTTACCCATCAAAACCACGGACCAGTCACAGGGACTGAGCACCCTGGTAGGAATAGAAAAGGCTATTATCATGGTAGATACCAGCATTAGGGTAGCGCCAAAAAATGCGTACCTCAGTATAGAGATA
>JAKFCK010000195.1:0-13877 GCA_036676685.1 Chitinophagaceae bacterium
CGGTGCCTGTTGATCATGGATGAACCTACCAACCACCTGGATGTAAGCATGATCGAGTGGCTGGAAGAATACCTTGGTGCGGCTAAAGTTACCTTGCTGCTGGTGACGCATGATCGTTATTTTTTAGACGCAGTAAGCAACGAGATAGTGGAGATAGATGAAGAAAAAGTATTTGTATACAAGGGCGATTATGATTATTTTTTGGAGCAAAAAGCATTAAGACAGGAAGTGCAGCAAAGCGAGTTGCAAAAAGATAAAAATATTTTCAGGAAAGAATTAGAGTGGATGCGCAAGCAACCAAAAGCACGCACCACTAAAAGTAAAAGCCGGCAGGATGCTTTTGCAGAAGTGGAAGAAAGAGTGAGCCAGCAAAAAGAAGTGGCCGAAGTAACCCTGCAGATGAAGATGACAAGGCTTGGGGGAAAGATCCTGGAACTTAAAAAGGTAAATAAAGCTTTCGGGGACCTGGTGATCATGAAAGGTTTTGACTACACCTTTAAAAGAGGAGAACGTATCGGTGTGGTAGGAAAAAATGGTGTAGGAAAATCTACTTTTCTTAAGATCGCCTTGCAACAGGAACTGCCGGACAGTGGTAAGATTAATCATGGAGACACCGTGGTGTTTGGTAATTTCAGCCAGGATGGCCTGGTATACAAAGAAGACAAACGGGCCATCGAATACGTGAAGGACATGGCGGAATATTTTCCGCTGGCAGACGGCACCAAACTTTCTGCAAGCCTGTTCATGGAAAAATTTGGCTTTACCTCAGAACAACAATACACGCCACTGAGTAAATTAAGCGGTGGTGAAAAACGCCGGCTACACCTGATGAGTGTGCTGTTCAAGAATCCAAATTTCCTCGTGCTGGATGAGCCTACGAATGACCTGGACCTGCAAACACTCCGCACATTAGAAGAGTTCCTGCTGGATTATCCCGGCTGTATCCTGATCGTTAGTCATGACCGTTATTTTATGGATCGGCTCGTTGACCATCTTTTTGCTTTCGAAGGTAATGGTGTGATAAGGGATTACCCGGGCAACTACTCACAATACCGGGAAGCGGTTTCCAAAGGGTTACTCTCCAATATGGAGCAACAGATCATGAAGACCCTGCCTGATGAAGAAAAAAAGACAACTCCCGGATCGGTAAAACCTTCGGAGGCTCCGAAAAAACTTTCTTTCAAAGAAAAATTCGAACTCGATAACTTAGAAAAAGAAATGCCCGCACTGCAGGAAGAAAAAAAACTTCTGGAGCAAAAAATGAGCGGTAACCTTGGTTATGAAGAGTTGCAAAAAATAGCTGATCGCATCAGTGCTATTATCGTGGCTTTGGATGAAAAAGAAATGCGCTGGCTGGAACTGAGTGAGAAAGTCATCTGATGACCCTCTTCGTATTCATTTAATATTGGCTGATTAGCTGGAATAATTTTATACCTTAGGTGCAGGTTTATTTCCCTAACGTTTTATTGCCTGCATGAACCAACGATTTTATTCCCTGGATGTTTTTCGTGGCGCAACGGTAGCCCTCATGATTTTGGTAAATAACCCCGGATCATGGTCGCACATATTTCCCCCGCTTGCACATGCGGGCTGGCATGGGTGCACACCGACCGACCTGGTGTTTCCGTTCTTTTTATTTGCAGTGGGCAATGCTATGGCTTTCGTGATCCCAAAGCTGGAAGCCAGTAACCTGTTCTGGCAAAAAGTGATCCGGCGCACCATACTCATCTTCCTGATTGGCATTTTCCTGAACTGGTTCCCGTTTATTAAATACGATGCAGATGGCCATATAGTTGGGAAATCCTGGGAGACCGTGCGCATTTTTGGGGTGCTGCAGCGCATCGCTGTTTGTTACTTTTTTGCATCGGTGATGGTTCACCTCTTTAAAATGAAAGGGGCTTTTGTCGTTGGAGTTTTTATTTTACTCCTGTATTGGTTTTTATGCGTTGCCGGCAACCCGGCCGACCCTTACAGTTTGAAAGGCTGGTTTGGCACAGCCATAGACATTAAATTGCTTGGCGAAAAGCACATGTACAAAGGAGAAGGAATTGCTTTTGACCCAGAGGGTATTATGAGCACATTTGCAGCCATTGTGCAGGTGATATTCGGGTACATGGTGGGGTATTATATTTTGGCAAAAGGAAAAACGGCTGAAATGCTCAACGGGCTTTTTGTTGCGGGAGCCGTACTGATTTTTACCGGGTTCATTTGGGATATGGTTTTCCCGATCAATAAAAAAATATGGACCAGCAGTTACACGGTATATAGTACCGGCCTGGCTTTGATTGTATTGTCGGTTCTTATATATTTAATTGAATTTAAAAAAGCAACCGGTGCCTGGAGTCGGTTCTTCGACGTGTTTGGCAAAAACGCACTCTTCATTTTTGCGTTAAGTGGTATACTGCCCAGGCTGCTTGCTTTGATACGGATACCCAACGGGATTAATGCAGGAGGCCAACCAAAGTTCCTTACCCCTTTCGGCTGGTTTTATGACCACCTATGCAAACCTATCTTTCCCTCCGATCCAAGGATCGGCTCACTGGTTTACGCTATTTTATTCATCGCCATGATGTGGTTTTTTGCCTGGCTAATGGATAAAAAGAAAATTTACATTAAGGTATAATTAGTATTTACCCGATATTAACCCAGCACTGTTAATTTGTAACTGGTTACAAACTCCGTCGAAGCACCTGGTGCCAGCGTAATTAATCCCATCCCGTTATTAAAGGCATCCGGGGCAGAGCTGAGATTTTCTATCGCGATACTTTTGCGGTGTGGCGGCGTATAGATCTGCAGGTAAGGATAGGATCTTTCCGGGATTATCTCTAGCTGGATATTTTTAGCTGGATCTCTTAACAGCAGCATCGGCTGGCATTCCGCAAAATTGGCGGTAAAACAATTATCCAGCTCTGTAGTTCCGAATGTCCTGAGTGAACCAAATTCCTGGTAAGGTAGCAATTTGCCCGTAGGTAGCAAGTCTGCATCAAATTCTACAATTTCTTTGCTCTGGAATTCCAGTTGAAGGTCATCGATATTGCCCCCAAAACTAAAGTAAGGATGCCAGCCATCTGCAATGGGAATATGCCCTGCGTCTTTATTATCGATGCGGGTGCGAAGGGTTAACATATTCCCGGCTTTGAGCTCATAGGTTACAAAACAGTCATAGTGAAAAGGATAACCCTTATCGGCACCACGGTAAGCCAGTTTGAGCATGATGCTTGCCGAGTGTTCATCTGCATGTGATTTTTTAACCGAAAATGCTGCGTCATAAAGCAGCCCATGTATGGCGTGTTCACCCAAAAAGAATTTTTGAATTTGGTAGTCCTGTTGAGCAAAATGGTATTGCCCTTTTTTTAGCCGGCACACAAAAGGGGAAAGCTTACAGCTCTTAAAACCACCTGCCTCCGCCTTTTTAAAATCAGCGAAATCCCGGTAATGATCAATTACATTTAATAGGCTGCCATGAAGGTCTACTGCAAAGGAATGCAATATGGCTCCACAGGATGGTATTACCGCAACAGTTGTCCCGGTGTCTTCATGTTTTAATTCCACGAGATCAAACCCATCTTCCTTTTTTTGGCTGATAGAAAACATAATGAATATTTAAAGTGCCCAAATAATTGCTTTGCACATAGCAGCTTCATCCGCTTATTTTATAATGATCTCATCTATGAATAAATGCGTGGGGTTTCCCGCGCTTTCGTGCCATCCAGGGAGTACGCCCCCATTCACTGCTTTGATTTTGATGTACCGCGCGGTGGCATTTACCTTTTTGCCCATCTCCTGCACAGACACAGTTTTTTCCGGGTAAGCTGTGCCATTCGTAACGGTGACAAGCGGCCGGAAAGTTTTGCCGTCATCACTTACCTCGAATTGCACTTCTTTAGGGTACATGATCCAGGGGCTGATATCCTGCAATACATGAACACCCACATAATTTATTCGCCGGGCTGATTTAAATGTGATGATGGCTTCAAAATCTCTCCCGTAATAACTCTGCCATTCCCCGGTTTTCCAGTTTTCCGTTCCCCGGATGCCGTCTATCAGCGCATCCATCCCCCCGGCGGTATACATTGGGTGTACTGCCGATTTTACATCGATCGTCCTGTCTGTTACCACCTTATAAAATTGCTGGGATACAACAGGGCTTTTGTTATTATTTTTTAAAGCATAAAAATTTATCGTTGCGGCTTTTGCCAGCGGGAATGGCCCCATGTACCGCTTAAAGGATCCGGGAGACTGCCCGTCATACTTTATATTGTAATAAATAGCGGCATCTTTTTCAACGTGTTTCATGTTCACATCCAGCCTTGCTTTGATCTTATTAGAAGGCATATCAAAATAGGGCACTGCGATAAATGTAGTTTCGCCAATAGATGCTACCGGCATTTCAGCGGGCTGCACACCGAGGTCGCGATTAGGGTGGTCACCCATTTCAAATGTCAGGTTGCCTCCTTCTGCGATGTCTTCATCCCGGATAAAAGTTTTATTATAGTGCGACCCGTTCATCTGCAGGCCTTGTACATAAACATTCCCGCCCTTAATATTTCCCGCCCTGATGGTAAACGTCTTCCCGTTCTCCAGCTTCATCTTCACCTCATCAAAAACCGGCGAACCTATTGCGTAGATACCACTCGCAGGTGTGACCGGGTAAAAACCCATTGCGCTGAAAATATACCATGCACTCATCTGTCCACAGTCTTCATTTCCTATTAATCCATCGGGCGTATTGGTATAAAATGTCTTGTTTATCCTGTTCACCAACTCCTGTGTTCGCCAGGGCTGCCCCACATAATTAAAAAGATAAGCCATGTGGTGGCTGGGTTCATTTCCCTGGGCATACTGCCCGATTAGCCCCGTCACATCAGCCTGTTCCCTTCCACTTAAAACTTCGGTGCTGGTGAATAATTCATTGGCCTTGGCCGCAAACTTTTGGCTACCTCCATATAGTTTCATCATACCGCTAATATCATGTGGCGCAGCAAAACTGTAATGCCATGAATTCCCTTCGGTAAAAAAATTATTCACTTCTGTTGCTTTAAAAGGACTGTACCAAAAACCCTGGACCTTCCCCCGAATATGACCGGTGGTGGGGTCAAAAAGATTGGTATAATTAGATGCCCGTAGTAAATATTTCCTGTGCACCGAATCATTGCCCACCTGTTTTGCAAACTGTGCAATACACCAGTCATCATAGGCATATTCCATGGTTTTAGAAGCGCTTTCATGATCATTGTCATTACTGATAAATCCCTTGCTGCGATAATCTTTCAATCCAAACCGATCACTCTCTGCATAATCGGTCATAGCCTTTAGCGCCAGCTGCGCATCAAAGTTCCGTATACCCTTGCGGTAAGCATCGGCTATAACGGGAACGGAATGGTACCCAATCATACAAAATGTTTCGTTCGCACTGAGTTCCCATACCGGCAACATGCCGCCGTTTTTATATTGCGCCAGGAAAGTATTTATCCAGTCACCCGTCTTTTTTTTGTTGATGATGTTCATCAAAGGGTGTAATGCACGGTAGGTATCCCATAAAGAAAACACGCTGTAATTGGCGAACCCTTTTGCTTTATGCACCTGCCCGTCTGTACCACGGAAGGAGCCGTCCACATCCATATAAAGGTTGGGGGCTAAACTGGCATGATAAAGCGCTGTATAAAAAACTACCTGCTCGTCTTTGGTTCCGCCGGTTACTTCAATTTTACCTAACTCTTTATTCCATGCCGTTTCCGCAGCTGTTTTCACTTCATTAAAATCCCAGCCCGGAATTTCTGTATCCAGGTTCATGTGTGCGTGTTCCATACTCACACCGGAGATACCGATCTTTACCTGCAGGGATCGGTCGCCACCCGGGTCAAAAGCAAACCATGATTTAATATTTTTACCGGATGCCTTGCTGATGTTTTTTTGTAATTGATCACCGGAGGCGATCCCGAAATCCCGGATCGGTTTTTCGAATTTCAGGTAAAAAAAAACGACCTGGTTGGCGGCCCAGGATTTGCTCCTGCGCATTCCCTTTACCTCGTAATCATTTACAACTTCAATAAATGACTCCAGCACTTCATCTCGATGTTGGAGGTCTATCAATACCTTACCTTCCTTTGCATTTTCCGGGAAAAGATATTGGTGCATGCCTGCGCGCAACGAAGTGGTTAAAGACGCTTTGATATTATGTTTGTTCAACAACACTTCATAATACCCCGCGTGCGCTTTTTCATTTTTATGGGAGAAAGGTGAAGCGTATTCATTGTTTTTCCATTTCACCTTACCGGCGAATGGCATCAACAATACGTCACAATAATCCGGTATCCCTGTTCCGCTGAGGTGGGTATGCGAGAATCCATAGATGAGTGAATCACTGTAATGGTATCCGCCGCAGCCATCCCAGCCTTCCAGCCTTGTGTCCGGGCTCAGCTGCATCATACCGAAAGGCATGCTGGCGCCGGGATAAGTGTGGCCGTGCCCGCCGGTGCCAATAAATGGATTCACAATTTCCGCGTAGTTTTTAGGCTGGGCTGCCGAATCCATTACGCAAAAAAAACTGCATAGGACAAGTAGAATTTTTCCTGAAAGGGCTAAACAAACCGAAAGTTGCTTCATACATTATTCGTTTCAAATTCCATGGCCCGCATTGAAGACAGGTACCAGTTTTGGTAGTAAATATTTTTGTAATAATAAATGATAAATCCCTGAAACTGTCTTTAATTTGTAAAAATAATCCGGCAAAAAAGCCGGCCTTGCAGCGGCAACATCCCGGATATTTTGCAACAATGAACCAAATTACTAAACGCACTGTCCTCCGTACAACTGCCATTATTTTACATTCACTGGCAAATTTCATCATTTTAACTTACTTGATGTCTTTTGACATCAGCAGCGGTTGGCTGCCATTTGCCCTTTTTGTTTTGGCATGTATCCTTTTATTAGCACTGCTCGCCCTACACGCCCTTTCCTTTATCCGGTTTTTACAATTAAAATAAATCATATGATCTCTCTTGTACTATTTCTTCTCGTACTGTCAATAGTGGCAGTATTTATGGGTCTTTTTAAACCGGAAAGTTATCGCAATGCAAACGGGAGGCTCAAACCTATCGGCGTTATAAAACCCCTGGCAGCGATCGCGATCTCTTTTTTTATTGTGCTTATCAACCCGATTAACGTAGAAAGAATAGATGCCGGCCATGTTGGGATCAAAGTAAGCAATGTGGGAGATGACCGCGGGGTGGGCCGTACAGAATACGTAACCGGTTGGGTATTTTATAATTCATGGATCTCCCGCATTTATGAATTCCCCATTCACCAGCAGCATATAGATTACGAAGCTGCAGACATCGTAACAAGGGGAGGTTTCCGGGCCACTATTAAACCGTCATTCAACTATTCAATCAATGCGGGAAATGTGGCAGACATGTTCCAGAATCTTCGGGTAGGCGTAAAAGATATGGAGCAGGGCTGGTTAAAAAATGCCATCGTAGGTTCGGTGAATGATGTAGCGAATCGCTATACCGTGGATTCCATTTTTAACCACAGGGAGGAATTTGAATCCGATATTGTAAAGGAATGTAACAAACGGGTGTCAAAATGGTTTAATGTTTCGCAGCTGCGGACCAATATCATTCCTCCACAGGAAATATCAGAATCCATCGTGGCCAAAACAAGGGCCATACAGGAAGTGCAGGTGGCAGAAAACAGGAGACAGGTGGCAGTGGCCGAGGCTGAAAGAAAAATCGCTGAAGCAAGAGGAGACTCCGCACAGGCTGTGATCCAGGCTTCCGGCAGGGCGGAGGCGATCAAAAAAGAACAACTATCGCTTACACCACTATATATTGATTACATCAAGGTACAAAAGTGGAGCGGCCAGGTACCTACTACTGTTGCCGGTAACAATAGCGGGTTCCTGATGCAGTTACCAAAAGACGCCAAAGACAATTAGAGCTTTTAAATAAAAAACAGGCGAACGGGAACAAGTTCGCCCTGTTTTTGTTTAGACATTTACGGTCTCCTAACACTAATGTGTAGGTGAATAATAAAAGTTTACTATATACCGGTTAAAATATTGTAAATTTAATACCAGATTGTTTTTGCTATGTCTTCGCTCTCCCACCAAATGTATGATCAAAAGATCATTGAGCTGCAATACCAGATTGCTGCTTACGAAGACCAGACAGCCTACAAAACACTTTTTTTTATCCTCTTCCCCTCTTTACAGAATTTTGCCTTTTCGATTGTAAAATCCAGGGTATTAGCCGAGGAAATTGCATCCGATATGTTACTGGAAGTATGGATGCGCCGCCAAAAGCTAATGCAGATCGAAAACCTGAAATTGTACCTCTTTGCGGGAACGAAAAACGCCGCGGTAAACAAACTTAAACAGGAAAATAAACATTCCGGGTTTTCTCTGGACAACCTGCATGTTGAGTTTATTTCCGATTATGTGAACCCGGAAGAATTTACAGAATTGCATGAATTGCAATCTAATATTGCCAGGGCCGTGAAAGAACTACCCCCGGCCTGCCAGCTGATCTACAAGCTGGCAAAGGAAGACCGCCTCAAATATAAGGACATCGCCCAGTTGCTCGACCTGAGTATTAAAACCATTGACCACCAGCTCGCCATTGCCTTAAAGAAAATCGGCAATTCGCTTCGCCCGTCTATTTTTAAAAAAATTGGATAAGCCCTTAGGGGATTTCCTACTTATTATACTCTTCTATATAATACATGGAGAACGATCGCATTTGGATATTATTAACACGGAAGTTATCTGGCGAAGCCTCTTCTACGGAACTGCGGGAATTGGATGCATTGGTAACCGCTGATCCCGGCTCCGAAAAACTGGTTGCAGCTGTTACAGACACCTGGATAGCGGGTTCACCCACTGATACCGAATTCCTGGAAGCAACCTACCTGCAACACCTGGAGCGAATGAAGGACAAAGGATTTTCCATAGATGATGATCAACCTTTATTGGGAGTGGCTCCTACGTTTAACCGGGAACCCAAAAAGGCCAAATTTTACCGTAACGAAATTTTCTTATCTGTTGCGGTAATCCTTTTAGCAGCAGCAAGCCTGTTAATTATCAAAAAGCCTGTTACACCTTCAGCAGTGCCCCCGCCAGCAGACGGAATAGGAGTTGTGTCAACAAATAACGGATCCCGTACAAAGCTGTTGTTACCCGATGGGTCGGGTGTATGGCTTAATGCGGGGAGTAAACTGAGCTATTCAAAAAAAATGGATGGCAAACTGCGGGAAGTAGAACTAGAGGGGGAAGCTTTTTTTGATATTGTGAAAGACCTGGCGCGCCCTTTCATCATTCATACCTCGAAAATGGATGTTAAGGTATTGGGTACCAGATTTAATGTGAAAGCCTACGAACAGGATAAAACATTAGAAACGAGTCTTATCAATGGCAGCGTGGAAATACGGCTTAAAAATGCCCCTTTGAAAAAATACACCTTGAAGCCAAACCAGAAGCTGGTGCTAGGCGGAGATGAGCCCGCAAACCTTACTACTACTGCTGCAGAAAGAACCCAGGAAGAAGACAAAGTGGAACTGAAAGAATTAACTTACCTGGAAGGAAGCACTGCAGATGTGGAATCCAGCTGGACAAGAAACATCCTTTCATTTGAGGATGAGCCGTTTTTGGAGGTCTCCAAAAAAATGGAAAGGTGGTACGATGTAACATTCGAATTTAAAAACAAACGTTGGGAGAATGAATTCCTGAGAGGATCATTTGAAAAAGAAAGCCTTGAGCAGGCGATGACAGCTTTGAAATTCACCACCGGGTTTAATTTCAGTATCAAAGACAAAATAATTTCGATCTATTAATAAACTTAAACGATTGCCTATGCCATTACAATTAGACTCCGGCTAATTTTTTATAAAAACATGCGGGGAAAGTTTAACCCTTTCCCGGTTTGTAATTTTTTACACAAGCCAACATATGCTGGTTTGTGAACTTTCATTTTTATTCTTAAACATTAAGTATATGAAAATTGCCAACTCAATTGCCAAAGTTTGGGGAGTACTGCAAAAAAACGTGCTGGTCATGCTATTACCCATGATCCTCCTTTTCGCGGGTTCCTTCAAAAGTTTTGCGGGACCCGACCGCCAAACCATCACTTTAAATGCAGATAACAAAGCTATTACACAAGTTCTGTCTGCCATAGAACGACAGGCTAATTATCGTTTTCTTTTTAACAGCAGGTTAAAAGACCTCAAACAAAAAGTGACGGTAAACTTCAACAACACTCCTATCTCGGATGTGCTTAAAACCCTTTTTACCGGGACCAGCCTCACTTACGTGGAACTGGACAATAACCTGGTAGCTATCCGCTCTGTAAATGCGGCGGATGCGGATATTACTGTGAGCGGGAAAATTACCAATGCGGACGGTGTTGCCATTCCCGGTGTTACCGTGAGAGTAAAAGGCTCCACTGCCGGAACATCCAGCGGCAGTGATGGAAATTATTCCATCACTGTTCCCGATAACGGTATCCTCGTATTCTCCTCCGTAGGTTACACAGACCAGGAGGTGAGTGTGAACGGGCGAACTAATATTGACGTAACCCTCCAGGCTGCTGTGCAGCTAATAGACCAGGTAGTGGTCGTGGGTTATGGTACGGCTCGTAAAAAAGACCTTACCGGTTCAGTTGCTTCAGTTTCCGGTGCAGAACTTGCCAAACAACCCGTGCTCACTGCCACCCAGGCGGTGCAGGGAAAAGTAGCGGGTGTGCAGGTGATCACCAGTGGAGATCCTAATGCGCTTCCCGTGATCCGTATAAGAGGTACGGGTACCATGTTGGCGGGAGCAAACCCATTATACGTTGTGGACGGTATTATTAATGATGATATACGGAACATCAATACTGCTGACATCGTGAGCATGGAAATCCTGAAAGACGCTTCTGCTACAGCCATTTATGGTATGCGGGCGGCAAATGGTGTAATCCTGATCACAACCAAAAAAGGGCGTCCCGGAAAAATGCTGATCAACTATGATGTGAGCCTGGGTATTAAAGAAGCCTCCAACCTAGTGAACATGGCAGGTGCCAACCAGTATGCAGGTTATATTAACGAGGCGAGTGTTTATTATGGCAGCGGCGACAGTATTGTTACCCAGGCACAACTCGCGGCCGGTGGTAACACAGACTGGTACGACGAGATATTAAAAAGAGGTTTTTTCCAAAACCATAACCTGTCCTTATCCGGTGGCAGTGAAAAGATCAATTATTTTCTAAGCGCGGGATATTTAACTGATGGGGGCATTATCAGAAGCAATGACTTTACGAGGTTTACCCTGAGAAATAATAATGATTATAAGATCACTAAAAATTTCAAAATTTCCACCTTGCTTTCTTACAGCAGGTCGGATGTAAGAAATGTGGACCTGGGTGCCTTTAATGTAGCCTACCGGGCAGCTCCTTATGTAGTGGCAAAAGCCGGCGATAAATACGGGAACACTTCCCTGGCCAATAACGTGGGTAACCCCATACTGGACCAGGATAAAAATGATAACGGTGGCAAAGGCGACCGTTTCCAGGGGAACCTTGTAGCGGAACTAAAACCAATCACGTGGCTTACGCTGAGATCTAGTTTTGGTGTAGATAAGAATAATTTCAGGAGTGTTTCCTATGGTTATAAATATGCCAATGATGGCCCCAACAATGTTTTTGTGACTGCGGGCAGCAACCAGGTGAGAAACCTCAGCAGCCTTTCTATCACAGAAAGCCAGGGTAACCGGTGGGTGTGGGACAACACGGCCACATTTGCTAAGAAATTCGGTGACCACAATTTTAATTTTCTTGTAGGTACCACAGCAGAGCAAATAAGGTTTAACAGCCTTGGTGGCTCAAGAACAGATGTGCCCGAAGACCAGGACCAATGGTACCTTAATGCCGGTTCTTCTATCGGCGCCACCAACTTTAATGATGGAGATAAATCTACCCGTAATTCTTACCTGGGCAGGTTAAATTATAATTTCAGGGACAGGTATTTTTTGACTGCGACAGGCCGGTATGACGGCAGTTCACGCCTTCCGTCAGGTAACCGCTGGGGCTTCTTCCCCTCCGTAGGTGTGGGCTGGGCCATCTCCGGTGAAAGTTTCATGGAAGACCAGGAGATGTTCAACAACCTTAAACTTCGTGCCAGCTATGGCAAGGTTGGAAACGATGGTATTCCAAGCAGTTTATTTATCCCACTTGCCACCACAAATCTTCCCTACTTTTTTGGCGGAACTGAAATATTAAACTTCCGGCTTGCGGACCTTGCAGATAAAAACCTGCAGTGGGAGATCACCACGGAAGTGAATATTGGTTTAGATTTTAGCCTGCTGAAAAATAAACTATCTGGTACACTTGATTTCTATGATAGGAAAACCGAAGATGCACTTGTACGGATTAAGATACCATCTATATTAGGGGACCCTAACGATGAATATATTACCAATGCGGCTTCTTTTACAAATAAAGGGGTAGAGATCGGGCTTGACTGGAAAGATAATATCAACGACGACTGGAAGTACAGCATCGGTGGCAATGTTGCTTTTAATAAAAACAGGATCAGCAACCTGAATGGTGGCCAGGCCATACCAGACGGTGGAGTCGGTGGACAGGGTACCACCACACTTTCTGATAATGGTCAGCCAATAGGAAGTTTCTTTTTATTGGAAGCAATTGGTGTGTTTCAAACGGCAGAAGCGGTTGCTGCCTCTGCACAACCTAACGCACGCCCCGGAGACCTTATCTATCGGGATATAGATGGCAATAAAGTAATTAACGCAGCAGACCGGGCTTACCAGGGTTCTTACCAGCCAAAGGCAACTTTCGGTGTGAACCTTGGTCTGAATTATAAATCTTTTGACCTGTCTGTGAGCGGGTACGGCACAGCCGGTGGAAAAATTTACAACGCAAAAAAAGCAGCGAGGGGGGATTTCAGGGATAACGTGGAAACGGATGTGGCAAATGGCCGCTGGACACCAAATAACCCCAGCAACACAGTTCCCAGGGCTAACACAGCTGAATTACCCGCCTCTACTTACTTCCTGGAGAAGGGAGATTTCTTTCGCATCAACAACCTGTCTGCTGGTTATACCTTTGGCGCGGACCTGCTTGGAAAAGCAAAGATCCAGAGCCTGAGAATATTTGCCAGCATTCAGAATCTTGCAACAATCACCAGTTATACCGGCTTTACTCCAGAGATAAGTTCAGGTGGCACACTTGCTGCAGGATTAGAATCGGCCATTTACCCAACGACCCGCACTTTTGCTTTCGGCTTAAATGTAGGCTTCTAACAATCATAACTTAAATGCGTAAGAATATGAAAAAGATTATCATAAAAAAAATAGCTCTGCTGCTGCTTCCCGTGCTGCTGTTTGCAAGCTGCAAGAAGGATTTCCTGGAAGTTGATCCACAAGGGCAGACGACAGAAATCCTGGCATTGACTGATCCCAATGCGGCAGACAAACTGGTAGGTGGTGTATACAATACCCTCTACTTTGGCGGCTTTGGCAAAACCACCGTTGGGTTTCTCTGGCATGTGAGCCTTGATGTAGCGAGTGATGATGCGGATAAGGGAAGTACACCGGGCGATTATAATGTGGGCGGACTGGGAGATATTGACAATTTTGTGCATACCCCCTCCAATGGAATTTTTAATAACATTTGGAGTGGCCATTATAATGCTATCATCAGTGCAAACAAAGCGATAGAAGTACTGGATCAAAGCACGCTGGAAACAGCCACTAAAAACAGGTTGCTGGGAGAAGCAAGGTTTTTGCGTGGTTTATTTTACTTTAACCTGGTTCGTTATTTCGGCGGGGTTCCCAAGATCGTTAATGTGCCTCTTCCCAGCGAAGGCAACAGCGACGCGGTGAA
>JAKFCK010000196.1:0-5953 GCA_036676685.1 Chitinophagaceae bacterium
CAGGTGGTGAATATTTAATTTTCCGAGAATCTGCTTCAGGTCACTTTCAAAGCTCCAGGCATTCAGGTCATCCAAGCGGGCCATTAATTCCCCCAGGTGATCATGGTCCTCCGAGCCTTCTTCCAGGAATTGTTCATATTCTTTCACCACCTTCACAACAGGGTTATCCAGGCGGAGTACATTGTCCCAGATCGTTTTGTTGCCATCAAAATCATTATCCTGTTGCAGCATTACGGTTTTGATATCTTTATGCACCCACACGGTGCCACTATCCGGGGTGTCCAACCCTGCAATGATTTTCATCAGCGTACTTTTACCACTTCCGTTGCGGGCAACAAGCGCTATCTTATCTCCTTCTTCAATATTGAGGCTGATGTTTTTAAAAAGAGTCCTTATCCCAAAGGATTTTGTAATGTTTTCTACCGAAGCGTAATGCATAAGGCCGCAAAGATAAGATAAGGTTCAGGAGGTTCAAGAACTTTACCAGTTTCCATGATGGCAAACAGCTCAAAGGTTTGGAACTTCCCGTGCCGATTAAACGGCTTTTCATTTACATTTGCCCTAATGTCTTCACAACCACTGATTCATCCCACAGCTGTTATAGATCCGGGAGCGATAATCGGAAACGGTACCCGCATCTGGCATTTTTGTCATGTGATGCCCCGCGCCATTATCGGAAACAAATGTAACCTGGGCCAGAACGTTTTCGTGGATAATAATGTGCACATAGGCAACGGTGTAAAGATCCAGAACAATGTTTCCTTATATGACGGGGTCACCCTGCAGGACGAGGTGTTCATCGGCCCGTCAGTTGTGTTCACTAATGTGATCAATCCCCGAAGTTTTATAGAGCGTAAAAATGAATTCAAACCCACCCTGGTGCAAACAGGCGCGAGTATCGGCGCAAATGCTACCATAGTCTGTGGTGTTACGATCGGCGCATATGCCATGATCGGTGCAGGAACCGTAGTGACCAAAGACGTGAGCAAATATGCATTGATCACAGGGAATCCCGGCAGGCAGGCCGGCTGGATAAGCGAGGCTGGGGAAAAGCTCACGCTTGACCAGGAAAACCGGGCTACCTGCAGCATTACGGGAGAACAATATATTTTAGAGGGCGAACAGTTAATTAAGCTAATACCAGGTTAAAAACTACCATGCGATCCGCAAAAAAATTTCTGGGCCTCGGGGTAGTTGTAAGTATTAACCTTGTGCTGCAGTTTTTATTTCAATGGTACATCATCGTGCATTTTGGCGCCGGTACAGCATCGGATATATTTTTTGGATCCATGGCGGTACCACAATTTATCCTGCTGGTGGTGAGTGGTTCCCTTACCATGGTGCTTATCCCGATGATCTCCAAATTTAAGGGAGCTGATTTTTTAAAAGAATCCTGGAATTATTTCCAGGGTATAGGCATGTTGTTCTCGGTGCTGGCAATTGTACTTTGCCTAACCGCCCGGTGGTGGGTGCAATGGGTACTGCCCGGCTTTCGCGGAGAAAATTATGACCTGGCGGTAAACCTGAGCAGGATCCAGGTCATTTCCATGTTGTTCTCTTCGCTGCTCAGCGTGTTATGGATTGCGCATAGTGCCCGGGAAAATTTTTACTTTATTGAAATCACATCAATAGCGGCGAACCTCGTCGCTTTCGTCCTGTTTTATTTCGGATTAAAATATTTTGGTATTTATGCCGCCGCGGGCGTTATGGTGCTGAAAGTAGTATTACAAATACTTTTGCTCATCAGGATATTGGGTCCTTACCAGCGTTTCAGGTTGCATTCGGTTTCATTTAAACAAACATGGACTAAGCTCAAGCCGCTTATGGCCGGTAACCTCTACTACAAAACCGATATGGTGGTGGATAAATACCTTACTTCCAGTGGGATAAGCGGAGAGCTGACATTGCTGAACCTTGCCCAACAGTTGTATGGAGCTGCCAATTCCATTCTCACCAAGGTATTTGTAAATACAATGGTGCCGCCCCTGGCTAAAGCCTATCATGAAGAGGATATGGGTGACTTCAATGCGATCTTTAAAAAAAGGCTGCTGTTGTGCCTGGGCATTTCGGTAATGGCCTTCCTGGTGGTACTTGTAGCGGGTCACTGGTTGCTGGACCTCCTGTTTAGTTTTAAGAATTTTAATGAAAACGATGTCTCCAGGCTGTGGTGGCTGCTGATCCTGCTGGCCGGATTTTTTTCAGGCGGGCTGATGGGGGCGGTAACATCCAGCGCTTTTTATGCCAAAGGAGATACGGTAACACCAACCAGGATCGGGGTGGTAAATTTTACGCTCTACCTGCCCGTGAAAATATATTGTTATTACAGGTTCGGCATAGAGGGCCTGGCAATTTCAGTAACAGTATATTATTTGTTAAGTGTGGTATTACAATTGTATTTTTTAAAAAAACACCTTAGATAAATAACGCCGCTGAAAGGGACCAGGGTAAATTCAGCCCGGTCTGCACAAAGCTTATCTTATCCTATATTTGCAATCATTCAATAAACGAGCTTCATGCTAAAGCAAGCCGGGACACCTGTAGTAAAAATGACTAACACCATAATCAATGTTACCGAGCCCTTTTTACCACCCTATGAACAGTATGAAAAATACCTTAAAGCCATCTGGGAAAGAAAATGGCTGACTAACAATGGGCCGCTTGTGCAGGAACTGGAGGAAAAATTAAAAGATTACCTCGGAGTAAAATATTTAGCCTATTGTGCAAATGGAACTGTTGTGTTGCAGATCGGGCTAAAGGCCCTGGGCATTTCGGGAGAAGTGATCACCACCCCTTTTAGTTATGTGGCCACAACCTCTGCAATTTTATGGGAAGGTTGTCATCCGGTTTTTGTTGACATTAATAACAGGGACTTCAATATTGATGTCTCAAAAATAGAGGCCGCTATCACGCCCAACACCCAGGCCATTTTGGCCACTCACGTATATGGAAATCCATGCGACGTTCAGCAGATAGAAGTTATTGCTAAAAAACATGGGTTGAAAGTAATATATGATGGTGCTCACGCATTTGGCACGATATACCAGGAAAGGTCATTATTAAGTTATGGGGATATCAGCACCTGCAGTTTTCATGCTACCAAACTATTTCATACTATAGAGGGCGGAGCTATAATTTGTAATGACCCGGCACTAAGCGAAAGGATCATCCTGCACCGGCAGTTTGGCCATGTGCGGGACGAACATTTTGCGATCGGCATCAATGGTAAGAATTCGGAGGTTCACGCAGCTATGGGGCTTTGCAATCTTCCCCGAATGGAAGCAATAATGGATGCCAGGAAGATGCTGACTTTCTTGTATAACGACAGCCTGGACCAAACGATTCAGAAACCTATAGCTATTCCCGGTACGCAATACAATTACGGATATTATCCCGTTGCCCTAAAGTCGGAGGCGCAATTAAAAAAAGTAGAACAGGCACTAAATGCTGCCAATATTTTTCCCCGGAGATACTTTTATCCCTCATTAAATACGTTGGATTATTTGATAGACAGGCAATCATGCCCCGTAGCGGAAGACATAAGCGTGCGAATGCTGAGCCTGCCTTTATATTACGGCCTTTTACCGGAGGATATTAAAAAAATCAGTAAAATAATAAATGCGGCAATATGAAGGTAGCAATTATGCAGCCTTATATTTTCCCTTACCTGGGGTACTTCCAGCTGATTTACGCGGTAGATAAATTTGTTATTTATGATAATATCAAGTTTACCAAAAAGGGATGGATCAACCGTAATCGCATCCTGGTGGATGGCAAAGACGAATACATCAGTTTTCCCTTAAAAAAAGGTTCTGATTACCTGCATGTATCAGGCAGACAACTGGCAGATTCATTCCCGGAAGAAAAAACAAGGATACTTAGGAAGATCACTTCTGCATATAAAAATGCCCCCGAATATTCAAACGTGTTCCCCCTGCTAAACAATTGCATCAACTACGAAGAAAAAAATCTTTTTCTCTACATTTATCATGCCCTGCAGCAAATATGTAGTTACCTGCAAATCGATACTGAGTTTATTGTTTCTTCCACCATTCCGATAGACCATGCCCTCAGGTCGGAGGAAAAGGTGTTGGCTATTTGCAAAGCTACCGGGGCAGACACTTATATAAATCCCCCGGGTGGAATGGACTTGTATTCAACAGGCAATTTTAAACAAAACGGAATCAATCTACAATTCATAAAACCCGAACCTGCTAACTATATGCAGTTCGGGAGAAACTTTGTACCCTGGCTGTCTATTATAGATGTGATGATGTTTAATTCCCGGGAGCAGGTGCAAACGCTTTTACATAATTATACTATTGTTTAAATAAAATATACCGTATGTTTAAATGGGTGAAGCAGGGACGCATTTTTAATCCTGCCGAAATCACAAACCGCGCATGGATGAACGAATTTGCCCAGGCTCCATCGACCCTTTTATTTGATGATTTTGTCAGAGTCTATTTTTCATGCCGGCCTCCGGCAGATAAAAACGGGCAATATGTGAGTTATTCAGGTTTCGTAGACCTGGACCGAAAATACCTCCACAATATCATAAGGGTGAGCGAAGAGCCGATATTACGATTAGGCGAACTGGGGAACTTTGATGAATTTGGCACTTATCCTGTTTCAGTGGCAAGACATGAAAATGAAGTGCGGGCTTACTACGGTGGATGGACGCGGTGCGAATCTGTTCCTTTTAATGTCGCCATCGGCCTTGGTATCAGTCAGGACGATGGTGTGACTTTTGAGAAAATGGGCAGCGGCCCAATTCTCTCTTATAGCCTTAACGAACCTTTTGTGATCAGCGGACCTAAGATCAGGCGATTTAATGATCAATGGTACCTGTTTTATATCGCGGGAAAAAAATGGATAATGGCAGACGGCAGGCCGGAACCAGTTTATAAGATCCGGATGGCCGTGTCTGATGACGGTATTCAATGGCAAAAGCTGGATAAAGACCTGGTAGAAACAAAAATTGAAGCCGACGAAGCGCAGGCAAGCCCGGACGTTTTCTTCCACGAGGGAAAGTATCACATGTTTTTTTGTTACCGATATAGCACAAATTATCGTGGTAAAAAAAACGGCTACCGTATCGGGTATGCAAGTTCGTACGACCTGGAAAACTGGACAAGGGATGATACCCGGGCCGGTATCGATATTTCTGAAGATGGATGGGACGCTGAAATGATCAGTTATCCGCACGTTTTCAAAATGGATAACGATATTTATATGCTTTATCTTGGCAACCAGGTAGGCAGGTTCGGCTTTGGCCTTGCCAAACTCGAAAATTATCAATTTTAAACCCGGCAATGTGAAATGGCTTAAACGCGGGCAGATCTTTGACCCCTTACAATATGACCTGGCAAATGGAGCTATCGGATTTGCACAGTCCCCGCAAACCCTGATGTTTGATGATTTTGTAAGGGTGTATTTTTCCACCCGGAAAAAAGAAGAAGATACCGGGAAATTTATCAGCATAATTGCATTCGTTGATTTTGATCTTGATTTTAGAAAAGTTTTGGCTGTGTCCAAAGGACCTGTGATCACCCCCGGTGAGTTAGGGAGCTTCGATGAGCATGGCATCTTCCCCATTAATATATTGCGGCATGAGGGCAAAATTTTTGCCTATACCTGCGGCTGGAGCCGGCGGATTTCGGTTCCTGTTGAAACGTCGACTGGCCTTGCCGTCAGCGACGATGAAGGCAAAACCTTCAGGAGGTTGGGTGTTGGTCCCGTACTTACAGCATCTTATAAAGAACCCATGTTGGTAGGTGATTCTTTTGTGCAGGTATACCATGGTGTTTTTCATATGTGGTATATCTTCGGAAAAGGCTGGTTGACGGCGACTGAAACGGAACCCCCGGCACGGGTATACAAAATTGCCCATGCCGTTTCTGCCGATGGCATAAACTGGCAAAAGGAAGAGGGTAAACAGATCATTGCTGATGTA
>JAKFCK010000197.1:0-3639 GCA_036676685.1 Chitinophagaceae bacterium
TAAGGAAGCATCATATTTTTTACCCGTGATCTTTTCGATTTCAATGATGGTGCCGCTAAACACGTCGGTATCATAATTACTTTGTTTACCCTGCAACACACGAACCAGGCGTTCGAAACCCATTCCGGTATCTACGTGGCGTGCAGGAAGTGGTTCCAGGTTGCCATCTTTTTTCCTGTTGAACTGGATAAATACATTGTTCCAGATCTCGATCACCTGCGGGTGATCGTTGTTTACCAGCGTGGCACCACTTAAAGCCAGTTTCTCTTCCTCCGTGCGGCAATCTGCATGAATTTCTGTGCATGGCCCGCATGGACCTGTGTCGCCCATCTCCCAGAAATTATCTTTCTTGTTCCCTAATAAAATATGGCTTTCCGGTAAATATTTTTTCCACTCCTGCCAGGCTTCTTCATCCCTGGGCAGGCCCTCTTTCTCGTCGCCTTCAAAAACCGTAACGTATAAGTGGGCTTTTGGGATCTTGTACACTTCGGTTAATAATTCCCAACTCCATTTGATAGCATTTTCCTTAAAATAATCCCCGAAACTCCAATTGCCCAGCATTTCAAACATGGTGTGATGGTAAGTGTCCACGCCTACTTCTTCCAGGTCGTTGTGTTTGCCACTTACCAGCAGGCATTTTTGCGTATCCGCCACCCGTGGGGAGGGGGCAACTTTATCACCAAGGAAATATTCTTTAAACTGGTTCATCCCGGCATTAGTAAATAAAAGGGTGGGATCGTTTTTGATCACGATAGGTGCAGACGGAACTATCACATGCCCTTTGGACAAAAAGAAATCGAGGAAGGTTTTACGGATGGCAGCAGCGGTCATCATATAGTGTAAAAAATTTGAATAGGTTGATTATGTTTATAGTTCCGTTTATATTTGTGTACTTCCTAAAAGCCATAAAATGGTATCCGGCAAAGGTGAGTGGGCACCAGGTATTTAAAAATTGCTCCACGCCGGTATCAAAAAAATGGATCTGTTTGTTATTGTAAAGCTGCAAATTTAAGCATTTCAGCATGAGTTTTGCAGGGCGGTTGGCCGCTTTTAGATTTTATGAAAAAAATAAAATATTATTATAACACTCACTCCCTTCGCTACGAAAAACTAGTAATGCCCCTGCGGGTAAAGCTGCTGAGGATATTTGGTTTGCTTTCCGGGCTGGTGGTAGGCTCTGCCATTGTTATTTATCTCTACAACCGTTTTTTTCCCCGGCCGATCGATATTGAGTTCAACAAAAAATACGAGATCCTGCGGGATAATTATAATGCGATCAATGGCAAGGTGAAAAATTTGGAACAGCAGCTTGTAGTGTTGGAAAAAAGAGATAATGAAGTATACCGTTCCATTTTTGAAGCCAACCCTTTGCCGGACAGTGCACGTGCCAAGGCAATTGAACAGAAAAAGGAGTTAGATAAAGTAAATGTAATGGGTGACGATGTCCTGGGCAAAAACATCGCCAGCCAGCTAAACACCCTCAGCGCAAGAATTGCTTTCCAGATGGAGAGTTATGGCGCTATAGAAAAACTTATCAACAACCAGGAGGCCAAACTGGCTAGTTTGCCTGCTATTCAGCCGGTTAGCAATAAACAGCTCAACCGCATCGCCAGCGGTTTTGGTATGCGTATTGATCCGGTTTATGGCACGCCTAAAATGCACCGCGGGCTTGATTTTACGGCACCGCAGGGTACGCCCATCTATGCAACGGGCGACGGAATTGTAAGAACAGCGGGGCATTCGGCGAGTGGATATGGCAACCACGTAGAGATCAACCACGGGTATGGATATGAAACCCTGTATGGGCATATGGTGAGAATAAAAGTGAGAAATGGTCAGCGAATCAAACGGGGAGAGATCATTGGATGGGTAGGTAGTACCGGTAAAAGTACGGGACCGCATTGTCACTATGAGGTCAAGATCAATGGGGCGAATGTAAACCCGGTGTATTTTTTCAGCAACGATCTCAATGCCGAACAGTATGACCAGTTATTAAAACTGGCCGCTACAGGTAGTGCAAGAAGTTTAGATTAATTTTATAGGATTATGGCTTTGCAACAGGCAAGTTTGGACTTTTTTAATACGCCCCCGGAAGAAAAAAAGCCGGTGGCTGCACCTGTGCAGGAAAAAGAACAAACACCGGAACTCAACCTGGTTGCCGAACCTGCGCTGGCAGACAAGGAAGAGATCCAGGAAACAAGTCAGTCTCCTTCAGGCACACCTGGCGTAACCCCGGAACTCATACCTGGAAATACAACGAATGTTTCAGAACTGCACAACGTCGCAACCGTGGAACTTGAAATAGATGAAGCAGTGCGTGACCTGGATTTTGTAGTGAAGGAAATAAGGCCGGTACCTTTGCGCACGGGGAAAAAATCTACACGCGGCAGGATGAAACTTAGCGACATGGATATCCTCGTAGATCTGGTGGATGTACCGGCTGATGAAGTGTTGTTTCAAAAGCGCTATTATAACATCGGTGCTGTATCGGATATGTTCAAGGTGAATATTTCGTTGATCCGGTTCTGGGAAAATGAATTTGACATTTTGAAACCTAAAAAGAATGGGAAAGGTGACCGGTTGTTTCGACCGGAAGACATTAAAAACCTGCAGTTGATCTATCACCTGTTGCGGGAAAAGAAATATACTATTGATGGCGCCAAGGATTTTTTAAAGAAGAACAAAAAAGCCGAGGATAGTTTTGCCGTTATCGATTCATTAAAAAAAATCAAATCATTTCTACTCGAATTAAAATCAAATTTATAGTTCCTATGAAAAAATGTTCTGTTCTCGTGTTGGCCATTTTTTGCCTGCACAATATTTTTGCACAAAGTCCATACCTCTCGTTCAAAGATAACAGCCAACCCGGCCAGCAAATTCTGAATGGCATTATCACCAAGTATGCATTGCAGAACGACAGCACCTATAAATGGTATGCCAGCAGCCAGAATACATACAATCCTTCACCTGAGCTTGTGAATTCCCTGGTATCAGCAAAGGGCAAAATCCAGTTTGTTGTATTTGGAGGCACCTGGTGTGAAGACACCCAGTTTATCCTGCCCAAATTTTTTAAACTCCAGGAACAAGCCGGCTTCCCTGATGCAGCAATCAGTATGTTCGCGGTAGACCGCAATAAGAAAACTGTCGGCGGCATTACCGATGCCTTCAAAGTACTGAACGTACCCACTATCATTGTAATGAAAGACGGAAAAGAATTGGGCCGGGTGGTGGAATACGGCAAAACCGGTCAATGGGATAAAGAACTTACCGACCTGCTTAAATAAATAAATTGTTGCCTTAAAGAATGGGGTTGCTTTTTGGCGCTTCTCCTTCGCTACCCAGTATGTTAATGGTGCTTCCGGCGGCAGCCAGTCCCATTTTTCCTTTTTCAATCAGTATCATCAGCTGAAGATTTACTTCCTGTTTTACCTGGTTAAATTCTGCCAAGGTGAATGCAGGCGTAAAGTACTCAATGGTAACGGTTGATCCGTTTTTATTATAGTCGGTAAGGAATACGGAGAATTTAATAATACCTTTTTGTTGTGCCAGCAGGATATTTGCCCTGGCAAGAAAATCTTCTGCATCAACCGGTTTTGTTTTTTCAGATAATTCCAGTTTAATTTCAGCCCTGCGTTCAGT
>JAKFCK010000198.1:0-1848 GCA_036676685.1 Chitinophagaceae bacterium
CCCGTGTAACAACATCTATCTTGTGAGCACCTCTTTCATGCCTTCACACATTGACCTTATACGATAATAAGCTGCCGGTGAATTCTCATCCTTGTTTAGCCGGATGAAGACATGACCGGGTTCCTTACGCAGGAAAAATTTTGTATCATCATCCAGCGTGATGGTGGCATTGGTGCGGGTATTTACAAAAGAGAATTTATTTTTACCGCCCAGCTCCCTGTTCATATAATGTTCTACCCGCCTGGTTTTACTATGATGAAAGTCGGCGTCCATATAAAAATAATGGTCCGCATCTTTGTAACTGATATCAATATCGGGGTGATGATGGCAGGCAGAAAATAACACAACAACGAACATTAAAAAAGGTAACTGCTTCATAAAGGAATTTTTACAGGTAAATAAAAATACAGCCGGAAAACGGGGCTGGCCAGAAGAGTTGAGTGGAACGAAGATCCTGTTGAAGTAAGGATAAAGATAAGCCGGAAAACAAAAAAATATTCCCGTTTATATAAATGGTCGGTGAATAATACAGGCGGAAAAACAATCGGCTCTATGTGGTTTTCATAGCCTCGTGTTGCCAACAAAAAAGCCGGGCTTCCAAGGAGCCCGGCTTTTGTATCATTTAAAAATTACTGCCTGATTATCTTCAATTGTTGTTCCAGGGAGCCTGCTGTCAATTTCAACAGGTATAAACCCGCCGGCAGATTTTGCATGTCCACACCAAAACTATTCACGCCTTCCTGCAGTATCACCACATTTTTACCCAGTAACTTTCCCGAATAGTCGGTCAGTGTATAAGTTAACCTGTCTTTTGTTGGCGAAACCAATACAACGGTAGCCGCCTGGCTTACCGGGTTCGGATAAACTACTGCTTTACCCGGGCTATTTTTTATATGAATGGGTAACACGTTGGAATAGGTGAAATGCCCATCCCGGTCCAGCATCTTAATGCGGTAAAATAATACCGGACCTGCATTTTTGATGATATCCCTGTCAACAAATCCATAAGCCTGCAGGTTGGTTGAATTGCCGGAAGCGGCCACCCTGCCAGCATACACAAAGTCACTGCCATTAAGGCTACGCTCCACTTCAAACCGGTCTGTGTTGAATTCTGCTGACGTTTTCCAGCTGAGCTGCACGTCGGCTGCTGTGGGCATACCATTCAGGGACAGCAGCGTTACCGGCAGAACGATGGCATTAGTACCCGCATAAAGCTGTACAGTTCCATAGGCATCAGCGGCTACGAAAAATAAATTTGACCCTACCCATGTAAGCTGCGAAGGGTTGCTGCCCACCGGGCTGAGGTTAATATCCTGCACCAAAACTGTCCCTGCCGGACTGCCATTACTTGCCCAGATCTCATTTCCATTTACACCATCATTTGCAGTAAAATAAAGCACATTATTCGCATTGGTAAGATTAGCGGGCGCTGAGCCTGTACTTCCCGTTAGAATATCTTTTACCAGCACAGTGCCCCCTGTTGTACCATCAGTTATCCATAATTCTCTCCCGGTAAAACCGTCTGTGGCGGTAAAAAAAACATTGTTGCCTGACCGGGTAATGTTCCCAACAGAAGAGCTGGCAACACCGGGAACGATATCTCTTACTAAAGCCGTGCCCGCATCTGTGGCGTCACTTTTCCATAACTCATTTCCCGATGTCATAGGATCTGTTCCTGAAAAAAACAGCGTGCCATTCACGTCGACCATATAAGGCGCATTCGGGGAATAGGGCACCGTTATATCTTTAAGCTTAAAAGTGCCGGCTACGGTGCCATCTGACCTGTGCAGCTTGTAAGACGGGGTATTGTTTTCAAATGCTGTAAAAAATAAGGTACCATTTACATTT
>JAKFCK010000199.1:0-1673 GCA_036676685.1 Chitinophagaceae bacterium
TCCTGGCGCCGCCGTCGCGGGTATCGCCCCAATAACTCCCGATGTTAGACTTACCCGAGATCGGGAATATCAATTCTTTGGCAACAGTGGAGGCCGGTTTTTCTGTGGCGGCAAATGTGGTAATGGAGAAAAATACTAATCCGGGGAGGAGCATCGTCTTATTCATAGAGTTTCAAATAATTTGTTAGAGGAATTAGATTTGAATCCTATGACCTGGAAAGTTGGTAAAAGAAAAATGGCCGCGAAGGGTTTAACAAATTGTTTTGTCCATGGTCCATGGACCACTGACCTTCGTTGAGTTACAGCTGTTTATCGGGAAGTGAAGGTTCCGTGTGCCCATCATCCAAACTTTTGTGGCAAAAAAAATGTGGCAATTAAAATGCCACAAGAAAATTGCCACAAAAAATTGTGGCAATTTGGAAAATAATTAAATCTTGCCACTAAGCCATGGACTATGGTCTATGGTCCATTAAACTGCTATATACAAGTGCCTCAAACCTGCCCACAATATCCCCGTGGCTGTTCGGGCTTTGTTGGGTTAGAAAAAGGCAAATGAGTTTTGCTTTCGGGTCTGCCCAATACGTAGTGCCGTAATAGCCTCCCCATGCAAAGGTTCCCTTATTTCGCGGCAGCCTTGCCGCGGCTTTTTCGGAAGTGATCTCGAAGCCGAGGCCGAAATTATTCCCGTTGTTTCCGATGGTAAAGTCCAGTTGCCCGCTCGTCATCAATTCGACTGTGCGTGGCGACAAAACCTGGTGACCATTATACTTTCCCCTGTTCAGCAACATCTGCAAAAAGATGGCATAGTCCAGGGCGGTAGAAGAAAGCCCGGCCCCGCCGGAAAAATAGGTGGTATTCATTAAAGGATAATCCGGGTTGATATTCCGGAAGGTTGGGGACCATTTAATGATCTTATTTTCGGGATCCTCCGTATACACAGCCGCCATACGTGATGCTTTTTCCTTCGGCACATTAAAATAGGTATCCTTCATGCCGAGGGGTTCGAAAATGTTTTTCCTGAAAAAATTATCGAGGCTGGTACCGCTGATCACTTCAATCAAAGCCCCCAACAGGTCTGTGTTAAGGCCATAGATAAATTTTTCACCGGGCTGTGCTTTTAAAGGAAGTTTAGCCAGTACTTTCATTTTTTCCAGCAAGCCGGCCTTAAAAAAACCAAGCCCCGAGGGCACACCGGCTTTTGCATAAATCGCTTTCATTTCTGCCGTACCGATATCGGCATAGTCAAGACCTGAAGTATGCGTGAGCAGGTCGCGGAAAGTAATATTTCGTTTAGCCGGAACCGTAGTATAGGAAGAATCGGCTGCATTAAATTTATCCAGGACTACCGGGTTTTTAAAAGCCGGAATATAATTAGCGATGGGTTCATCCAGCAACAATTTTCCTTGTTCATACAAGATCAAAATACCTGCACTGGTAATAGCTTTTGTCTGGCTCATGATCCTGAAGATCGCGTCATTGGGCATTGGCTTTTTTGTATCCATATCGGCAACGCCATACCCTTTGTACTGCACAATCTGGTTATCCTTTATTACGAGCGTTACAGCCCCGGTTAGCCAGTTCTTGCTGATATAACTGTTTACCAGGTCGTCAATACGTGCCAGCTTTTGTTTGTCGATGCCTGCATTTGCTGTGGCATTTGTTTGAATTACCTG
>JAKFCK010000200.1:0-1939 GCA_036676685.1 Chitinophagaceae bacterium
GGTGTTCAACCAGTATATTAATGTATTTAGGGAAACCATAGCCACCAGGAACGCCCGGGCGAGTGGCGCGTATACGATACTGGCCACTTTCAGTGAGGGGAAAAGTATTCATGCTAACAGTACCGCCATTTCCTGTCACCGTGCCTAGGGCGCTGCCAAAGAACGAAAGAAGGAATTCATACACGACACCAGTTTCCGAGTTTTGAATGGTGACTGTCACAGGTTCAGATTTGCACAGGATACTATCAGAGAGAGTAACCGGAAGATCAACCCGCGGAGGCCCGAGGAAGGAGAATCCCGGCAACGAAGCGTTGCCTTCTGACGTGAAAACCTCTACGGCGCCAGACGCGCCACCTCCTACCACTGCCCGTATTTCGGTATTTGAAACAGTGGAGAATGAACTGGCACGTACGCCACCAAAATTGACCTGGTAAGCGTTGGAAAAATTATAACCAGTGATCGTTACCGTATTGCCGAAGGCAGCAGTTACAGGCGTAAACCCGGTGATCCAGACTTTTGGATAATCGATATACCTGACAGCCGTATCGGTATGTGTGCCATCAGAAACAACCAGCGAAATGGTATCGCGAAACGTGTAAATATTATGCGTGAAACTGGTATGATACGCCGTACTGATCAGTGTACCGTTTTTAAACCATTTATACTGGTATATCGGTTTTGAAAAATTTTTCAGATGAACAGCACTTGTAGACGCCACTCCATTGGTATCAATTTTAAAAAAGGCCTGGGGCAAAGGATTGCCTCCACCATTGGTGCTTATTTCAACGAGCCCATGACCACCGCCTGCCCACAACTGGTTTGCATTCAGTATCTGGATATCATTGTGGGCATAATTTAGATAGGTGAAGTCATTATCCCGCGGGAGCGGTTGCCATACGTTGCCGGAATCTGTTGTTTTAAAAACGCGAAATGGCCCGGCAAGGGCATAACCCGTGCTGTCGTTGATAAAACGGAATTTCCAGCTATAAAAAGGATTGATATCAGGATCATTTTTTTGTGTCCACGTAGCTCCGCCGTTCGACGTGTAATACATCACACCAAGCTGGTCATCGTTCTTCATAATTGACCAACCTTTGGCGGCCGTCAGAAAATGAGCATAAAAAAGTTGCCCCGGCGGTTTGGGCAGTTCTGCCCAGGTAGTTCCTCCATTGCTGGTTTTGTATATTTTATCGGTGGAATATTGAGTGCTGAAGGCAAAAACATTGTTATTGTCCACCGCTTCGAGATAATCGAAATACCGGTTTACATCCAACTTCACTACCGACCAGCTAAGACCCTTATTGGTCGTTTTTAAAATACGGTCGGCCTCTACCGCGTATCCGATATTATTATTCTGCGGAAACACCATATCGGTAATACCCGATTTAAAGGACCAGGGATCATACCGGTCGTGGTAAATCAATTTAAAACTGTTTCCCTTATCGATGGAATATAATATGGAAGGAACTAATCCATAATGACCGTAAACTATGATGGTATCCTGGTTAAAGGCTTTTACACCTTTTATACCAAAACCAAAGGTTAGGTTAACCGGGTAACCATTATAATTTACATTGCTGAGTGTAATATGCTTCCGGGTAAAGCTGCGTCCGGTGTCGGTTGTAAAGCCTATCCATTTCGTGAAAGCTACGTATCCTTCGGATGGAGAATAAAAACTGAATTTCTGAATCTCATTATCGTCTGCATCCAAAGATAGCCGGCGCATCTGGGCATGCGAATTGCGTACACAGATCAGGCAGACTGCCAAAATCAGCAGGGAGTACAATGTTTTCATAAGCAGTTAAGTGGAAGGGGTGACACAGTGCGACTAAAATAACTTAAAAAAACCAGCTATGGGAATGATTCAAAAAAAATTACGGTCGCAGAGCTTTATGTGAAAATCGCCACTGGGTATTTGTAGTCCCGACAGGCGTTCGGG
>JAKFCK010000201.1:0-3803 GCA_036676685.1 Chitinophagaceae bacterium
TGCAACGGCTGCTGCCGCCGCAGCTCCGCGGGCATATGCCACAAGCCAAAGCCAGCAAGTCACGGTTTTGCCGAAAGAGCAACCTATGAGAAACGAAGACCAGGTGCCCACAGTTTACCAGGGCAATGTGGAAATTATAGAGATGGACCGGATGCGTAAGCTGATTTCCAAACATATGGTAGACAGTAAACATACAAGTGCGCATGTCACCAGTTTTGCTGAATGTGACGTTACCAGCCTGGTGATGTGGAGAGAAAAAGTGAAAAAGGATTTTGAAAAAAGGGAAGGTGAAAAAATAACATTCACCCCCCTGTTTATAGAAGCTATAGTAAAATGTATTAAAAAATATCCATGGCTCAGCAGTTCTGTTGAGGGTGATAAGATCATCGTAAAAAAAGACCTGAACATTGGGATGGCTACAGCGTTACCCAATGGGAACCTGATCGTTCCGGTAATTAAAAATGCTGACCAGCTTAACCTTGTTGGGCTTACTAAACAAGTGAACAACCTCGCGAATGCTGCCCGTACAGGCAAATTAAAACCAGACGATACCAACGGGGGTACTTTTACACTTACCAATGTGGGCACATTTGGCAGTATCATGGGCACACCGATCATCAACCAGCCGCAGGTAGCTATCCTCGCTGTCGGCGCCATTAAAAAAAGGCCCATGGTCATTGAAACGGCGCAAGGCGATACGATTGGCATCCGACATATGATGTACCTGTCCTTAAGTTATGATCACCGCATTATTGATGGTGGGCTGGGCTCTACATTCCTGAATGCAGTTAGTAAAGAACTGGAGAATTTTGATGCCAACAGGGCGATATAAACGGGTCATGTGTCAATAGGTCAATGAGTTAATAGTGAAAATGGGTAATTTATATGGATCCCCGGGGTTTATTCCCCGGGGATTTTAATTTGTAGCAGTCAAAACAGCCACCAACCCGGTATGAATGGCTTCACAACAACTAAAAAATCCAAAAATAATTTTGTCCGGAGTATTATGTTTACAGCATCGATTAGGACAGCTAAACCCTAAACACATGAAAATTTTATGGTTTTTTATACCGTTCATTCTTATCAGTAGTTTGTTGAGCAAAGCGCAGGGTATTCAACCGGCACCGCCCGGGAAAGCCGTGGTATATTTCGTGAGGCCATCGCTGTTGGGCTATGCGATCAATTTTAGTTATTTCGATAGTACTAACATGCTGGACAAATTTAACGGCACTGGTTATATCCGGTACGAATGTGAACCAGGCTACCATCTTTTTTGGGCCAAGGCAGAGAATAGGGATTTCCTTGAGGCAGACATAGACACAGGAAAAATTTACTTTGTAGAGGCAGTGCCACAAATGGGTGCTATCACTTACGGCGTGCGGTTAATTCCCGTGTCCCCGGGTGATGAAAAAAGGATGACCAGGATTATAAAGTTTCTGGATAAAAAAGCAGCAGTTTCAATAATCCGCCAGGACCCGGCAATAGGCCAGCAGGATTGGCCGGATGTTATTACAAAGGGTATGGATAAATATAAAAAAGACAAAGAAAAAGGAAAAACAATTGCGAAAATTGAAAGAGATATGAATTACGAGATTAAATAGTCTGGATCGTCCGCCACTACCGGGAATTTTTGAAGTTGAAATTGATAAACCCCGAGGCATTTATAAAAATGCTCGTCTATAAAGGACTCTCCCGGAATAGTTGCCCTGCCGGACACCAACCCATGGCGAACTGCTGTTTTAGCAATAGCTGCCAACTAATCAAAATCAGTTTTATACCGACGGGGATCAGCAGATTTTATCCGGCATGCCCGTAATTTAGAAACCGAAAATTATAAGTGAAGTGTAAAACATCAGCTTATGAATTCCTTCTTTCAAATCACCGTACTCGCATTGGCTTTTTTAAGTGCGCTGATGAGTATCCCGCTATTTCTGCGTCTGCGATGGCCTGCCGTTGTATTGTGGATGATTAAACTTTATGCCGGGGCGCTTTCGCCCTTACTCGCCCTTATAGGTTTATTGAGCATCATTGCAGGGTTTGCAGGCGGTTCTGTTATCACCATCATTGTCGGGGTTTACGTTGCATTTGTTTATTTGATTTACATTTGCCGGGTTACCGGGCCACCCCATCACCCGGGCAGTTTCGAGAATGCTTTTGGTGCGCATTGGAAAAATTTTTTGGACCCTGCACAGGAAAGATATTTTCTTCCCTCGCGCAGGACTTTAATGCTGCCTGCGGTTCCTGACCCTGTATTTACACAGGATATCCCATTTGCAAGCATCCCTGGCACTGACCGGCAATTGTTATGTGATATATGGTCACCACCCACCGGTGTCCCTTCCTCTGGCCTGGGCCTTATCTTTCTTCATGGCAGTGCTTTTTACCTGCTGGATAAAGATTACGGCACCCGTCCCCTGTTCCGGCACCTGGCAGCCCAGGGACATGTGATCATGGATGTGGCCTACAGACTCTCTCCCGAAACAGGGTTGATGGGAATGGTAACCGATGTGAAACGCGCTATTGCCTGGATGAAAGAAAATGCCGGGACCTACAACATCAATCCGCAAAACATTGTTGTCGCCGGTGGTTCTGCCGGGGGCCATCTTGCCCTCCTTGCCGCCTATACCCCCTTCAATCCGCAGTTCACCTCCATGGAACTGAACGGAAAGGACTGCAGTGTGTCGGCTGTGATTTCTTTATACGGTTCCAATGATTTAACCGCACTTTACTACCACACCAACCAGCATCTCACAACACGTGCCGTACCGGGGCAGACAAAAAAACCGATCCCTACAAAACTGCCTGGTTGGGTCATAAAAAAGCTGGGAGACGATTATCACCGGCTTGGATTTGATAAAGGTTTTGAAAATGCGGGTGCTTTAGCGCCGCTTTTGGGTGGGCACCCGGAGGAATGCCCGGATGTTTATGCACTTTTTTCGCCGTTTACACATGTCCACCGGGGCTGCCCCCCTACTTTGTTTGTACATGGAGAAGATGATATAATGGCACCTGTAAACACAACGCGAACGCTATACACCCGCCTGGTTAGGGAAGCGGTGCCAACAGTTTTACATATTCTTCCCCAAACCGATCATGCCTTTGATATGGTACTTCCCAAAATATCTCCCCCGGCACATTCAGCAATTTATGATGTTGAACGGTTCCTGGCGATACAGATCCGGCGAAACCAGGTGAAAGAAAAGAAACAGTCAATATCAGCAAGGAAAGATCTTTACCAGCAAACAGACTAAACCTAAAATGAACCCAACATTCACAGTGGAACAATTCTTTGGGGTCTTTAGAGATTATAACGAGACGGTGTACCCTATGCAGGTAATTTTTTACTTACTGGCAATCACAGCCCTATATTTTGTGATTAAGCCTTCACCAAAATCCGCGCGGATAATCTCCGGCATTTTGGCTTTCCTATGGTTGTGGATGGGAGTTGTTTATCACCTCCTTTTTTTTACGGGTATCAATAAGGCTGCTTATCTATTTGGAGTGATCTTTATACTGCAAGGGCTTCTATTTTTATTTTTTGGCGTTTTTAAAAACAATTTTTGATTTTAGATAGCCTCTTACAGTTTCATTTATTTCAGCTTTAATTGCAATGGTATCTATTTTTTCTTCTTTTTCACTGGATTCAAGAAATGAATTAAACATATCAGCCTTTACTTTATCAGGATTGGAAAGATGGCCAGGATGAGCATGATAATTAAGATAAACAAGATGATTTTTATTATCAGGATGGCAGGATGAGCATAATTATTAAAATAAAGGAAGATAATTTAAAAATAAAAAAT
>JAKFCK010000202.1:0-3258 GCA_036676685.1 Chitinophagaceae bacterium
CTGACGGACCCATGATGGAAAGGAATTCTCCTTTCGGGATATCCAGGTTGATATTGTTTAATGCCTGTGTTTCCACGGTCTCCGTGCGGTAGACTTTTTTGATGTTTCGTAAATTGATCATTGATGTTTATTTAATTATTTATAGAATTTTTTTTAAGTACTACTGTGATGAACAGCATTCGTTCCCTGGTATCGGGTGGACCATCGACCATCGACCCCACTCTACCCCCCTATTTTCCGATCGTTTTCAAAATCATACAACGACAAATACCGTAGCTGGTAAAACGCTCCCCAGAAATCCCTTAATGCAAAAATGTAATCTCTTTTCGCCTGGTCCTTTTCCTGGAAAGCGATACTGAGGTCAGTAATGCTGAGGTTGCCCAACACGTATCGTTCTTTTGCAATGATGTATTTTTCTGAAGCGATGCTGTCTGCCTGTGCAGTTAATCCCAGTTGTTCCTTCATCATTTCAAATAAGGTCACCTGTGTGTAGATCTCCTGCGAAAAATTTTGTTTGTCCTGCTCCACAGCATACTCTGTAAACTGTTTGTTGGCTTCAGCAGATTTGAGTCGTGATTTTGACCGTCCCCAGTCCAGGATCGGGATATCAAATTCCAATTGGATCGCCTGTTGGTTCAGCGGTTTGCTATAGACCTTTCCTATGTTTTGTGCACTCTTGGAAAAACCCAGCCTTGCTGTTAATGTGGCATTCAGGCCATTGTCACCGCGGGCTTTGGCCACTTCTCTTTTTGCTTCCAGTAACCGCCTGGCAAACCCGATAGCATCTGAACGGTTGGCATAGGCTTCCGAAACAATTTTTGCTGTATCAAGGGATATGTTGATATTGGCTGCCGGCAGCGCCAGGGCCACACGGTCTGAACTTTTCAAGCCAATGTATGCACGTAGATTCAGCGTTGAGATCTCCATGTCCCGCCGCGCAATACCTACCGCCTTTTGGGCTTTCAATTGCTCCAGTTGCAGCTGTAGCATTTCATTCCTGGATATTTTACCCATTTCGAATTTTACATTTGCGATCCGCATGATATTTTGCGTATTGGCCAGGTTGGTATCGGCGATCGCCAGGTTTACCTGTGCCAGCAAGAGATCAAAAAAGTACCGGCTCGCATTGATGGAGATCTCTTCCAGGCTTTCAATGTAGGCCTGTTTACTCTCGTTGTATTTTAGTGGTTCTATTTTTTGATCCCACTTAAGGCTGTTAAAACGCCATAAGGGTTGGCTATACCCAACGGCGTATGGCACGCCATTGTATAAGGTCATATTCCTGTCGAAATCATCGAAACGTTGTAATTGCGTTGTACCAAATATGGTTCCACCGGTTTTTGCAATGGCCTGGCTCAATGCAAGATTTAAGGCAGAATTATTATAGGTCACCGGCTGAAACTCTATGGTACCATTGGGCTGCAAAACTTCCCTGAATGTTTTGCTGTAGCCCGGCAGGTTACCGTTAAGTGATAACTGGGGTTTGTAGTTAGACTTGTAGGTTCGCCACTCCCAGTATTTATTGGACTTTAATGTTGCCGCCTGTTTGGATGCGATGGACTTTTCCCTGGCCAAACTTACCACCTGTTGCAGGGTCAATTGCAATACATCTGCCTGGCCATATCCATGGATCCGGCCAACCATCAACAAACATCCTATGAAAAATATTTTAGCGAACATTTTTAATTTTTTATGATGATCTCTTTTGAATTTTTAAACCTGCTCAAATCTGTGATGATGACGGTTTCCCCGGGTTTAACGTTATTTTTTAACTCGACGTAATCGAAATTGCTCAGGCCAACGTCCACGGTTCGTTTTACGGCCTTACCATCCTGCACTATAAATATATCCTGCGTAAGTGCACCTTTAAATGCAGGACCGTTCTGTACGCGGATAATCTTATCCTGCGTGGAAGTAACCGGGTACACGTCTACTTTCATATTTGGGCGCAGCAGTTTGTTGTTGCGCTCGTTTAAAGCAATATCAAAAGAGATGATACCGTTCTGAACGGAAGGATCAATATTGGAAATTGTTCCCCGCGTGGTAGAATCATTTATCCTGATGATCACGGGCAAACCTATGCGCACCTGGTCCAGGTAAGTATCAGAAATTTTACCGTTCACCTTAAAACTGCCCAGGTCCGCAAACCGTGCCAAAGCCTCGCCTTGTGTGATACTGGAGCCGATGTTTTTGTTCACCCAGGTCACCACGCCGTCCCGGGTGGCGGTGATATTGGCCTGTTGCAGTTTACGGCCGAGTTCACGTAGATCGGCTTCCTCGATAGCAGCAGCGATCTCCGACTCCCGGATATCAACCCGCATGGTCTGTTGTTTATTTCTTATCTCGTTCTCCAGTTGTTTTTTTTCAAGGCGTGCAACCTTTAATGCCAGTTCCGCCTGTTCAACTGATTCCCTGGTACCACCCCCTGCTTTATATAATCGTTTTGCATCCTCCAGCGAAGCTTCCAGGCTGCTGATGCGCAGTTGTTTGATATCATTGTTGGACCGTATATCATAAAAACTTTTATCAAGGTCCAATTTCAGTTTGCGGATATTATTCCGCTTGGACTCCAGCTGGAAATTTAATTTTTCATATTCCACTTTCGTGGCGGCTTTATCCAGGGATAAGATAGGTTGCCCCGCTTTTACTGCCGTGCCCGGCTCCACGAAAACCTGTTGGATGGAAGCAGTGATCGGGCTCGTGATCTGTTCTTCAAATTCGGGGATGATCTCGCCGGAAGCGGTTAATGTATTTTCAATACTGCCGATCTCCGCAACGGAAGTGCTGATCTCTGCGGCTCTCACAGAAGTTTTTAATCCTGAACGAAAAAACCACAAAGCCGTGAGTAATATCAACCCTGCCCCGATAAAAACCAGGATCGTTTTTCTGCGTTTTGCCTTAATTGCTGATGCCGGAATAGCCGTGTCCATTTGAAATTGTTTGGGCTATTTGTTTCAATGAAAATGCCAATGTTAAATTGCTGTAAACGAGTGGGTTACAAAATTATTATCACAGGAAAATGTCCGGTACCGGACAAAATGTTTGTTATTGGATCGATTGTGAAGGGTGAATGGGTGAATAGGTCAATAAGTCAATAAGTCAATGGGTCAATGAGTCAATAGTGAATGGGTGACTAGCTGAATGGGTGACTAACTGAATGGGTGACTGGTAATGGGTGAATTTTGAATGGGTGAATTGTGCATGGGTGAATTGTCCGTGTGGGTTTGAGGTAAACCCGTTTGGGAGGTGACACTACCG
>JAKFCK010000203.1:0-4931 GCA_036676685.1 Chitinophagaceae bacterium
GATAAAAAAAACAACCAGGGGTATATTTTAACAACAATCGCAAACATTTTAAGGAGCTGTTATGAACATAAAAAGAAAAAAAGTATTGCTGGCTTTGGGCTTTATAATGGTGGCAGCGGCATCAATGCAGGGATGTTCCGCAACATCAAAGGGCAAAAATGATGGTACTGCCAAAAGCGATACTGCAAGAAGCATCGCACAATACTTCAGTGAGGGCACAACAAAAAAAATGACGCCGGATGCCGAAGGATTTATCCGGCGATGGCTACTGCTGGAACCCATTAACAAACCCAACCGAAGCAATACTGTATTTATTGATAGTTACTTAAGGAAAGCTTTTGATACCCTGTATTTTCCAAACCAGTTTACCATTCTTCCGAAGGATGGGGAAAAAGTAAAAGTGGGAGCGCAGGAACTAAGCTGGCATGCTTTGGAGAGTAAAAATTTCAACGTGAAATTATTTCGTTTTGCTTACGGGTTAAGAAAAGAAATCTACGGAGTGTTGTTTTGGTCAGTAACCGTAGTTAACAGTCCGCAGGAAATGAAAAATGTAAGAATGGCGATAGGGTCAAATTCAGCATCTATGTGGTGGCTGAATGGAAAGGAAACAGCATTACTTTCCGGCGACAGGCGAATGGTAATGGACGATGTTGTTTCGGCCCGTTTAACATTGAACAAAGGAAAGAATATCATCCGGGGTGTAGTCATCAACGGACCCGGTATGAGTGATTTCTGTGTTCGCTTCCTGGATGAAAAAGGAGCGCCCATAAAAGATCTCACTATCAGTTATGAATAGAATGAACATTGTGCCGGCAAGGTCAACAGTCATAGAAAAAATAATCGACTATAGGTGAGTTTTTTACCTGCCGGAAGGAAGGTAGCCAACAATTAAAAACAAATTATTTACAGATGAAATTGAGTATTACGATAATTAGTATAATGGCCCTTTTATCATGCTTTATCACTATAACAGCAACAGCACAGGTAGGCAAACCCTTTATACATGATCCATCAACCATCATGGAATGTGACGGCAGCTATTATACATTTGGCACACGTGGAGGCGGCTTAATATCCCGGGATGGATACAGATGGGACAGTGGCGGAGTAAGACCAGGTGGTGGGGCCGCCCCGGATGTAATAAAAATCGGGGAGCGTTACCTGGTCACTTACGGCTCAACCGGCGGCGGTTTGGGAGGCGGACATGATGGTAAGATTAATACCATGTGGAATAAAACGCTTGACCCAAAATCTCCCGATTTTAAGTACTCAGAACCTATTGTTGTCGCATCCTCCGCCAATATGGAGGATAATGATGCGATCGATCCCGGGCTTTTGCTGGATCCAAATGATGGACGGTTATGGTTATCATACGGCACTTATTTTGGGTTTATCCGCCTTGTTGAACTTGATCCTAAAACAGGAAAACGTATAGAAGGAAACAAGGCAATTGATATTGCCATTGACTGTGAAGCCACGGATTTAGAATATCGTGATGGATGGTATTATTTATTGGGCACTCATGGAACCTGTTGCGATGGTGCCAACTCAACCTACAATATTGTCGTGGGCCGTTCCAGGAAAGTAACGGGCCCATATCTTGATAATATGGGAAGAGACATGTTAAAAGGTGGGGGAAAAATGGTGGTTGCAGCCGGTGGAAGAGTGAACGGCCCCGGCCATTTTGGACGTTCTGTTCTTGCGGAAGGAGTGGAAAAAATGTCCTGCCATTATGAAGCAGATTTAGATCAAAGTGGTCGCAGTGTATTAGGCATCCGTCCTTTGCTCTGGAAAAACGGGTGGCCTGTAGCAGGAGATAATTTCAAAGAAGGCACTTATGAAATCGAATCGGAAAGAAGAGGTTATGCCTTAGAGTTAGTAGTTGATTTTGTACGGATGCCAGTTGGGATGCGGGGATTTAACCGTAACAATGATGAGCCAATAAAATCCATTCCATCGCAGGAATTAGGAGATGTAATCAACACCTGGCCAACCGGGAATATTGGGGTAAGAATAGGCGATTACATGTTTCGCCCACATCAAAAATGGACGATTACTGCAGCTCCGGACGGAAGCGGATATTTGGGTGGGCCGTATTATAAAATCGTCATTGCAGGCACAAACCGCGCATTGGCAGCAACGGCAGATGCTGAAGTAATAACGGTTCCGGCATTTACCGGAGCGCCGGAGCAATTATGGCGGATTGATCAATTGACAGATGGAACCTATAGAATAATGCCCAGGGAAGTTCCCAATTTAAAAGAACCTTTAGCCCTGGTATCGTCCGGGGATAGCTCACCCACGCTGGCCATATTTGATATGAACAGTGATAATTCAAAATGGAATTTTAAGGCTCATTAAATTTACGCTTTTGGCAACAGCACAGTTTTGGAGAATTGCTGGGTTTTTCGATGTTCCGCCAACAGGGCTGTCAGAAAAAGGGCGCCAGTTATATTCGTGTAATTAATTTCGGGATCAAACTTTATTAGTTGTTGTATTAGTTTTTGAACAATTCGTAATCAATGCGTCAGCTGGTATTAAAACATAAAAAGCCGCTTATGAAAAAAAGAATTCTCGGATGCGTATTTCTTTTAGCAACGCTATCTGCCTGTAAAAAAGATTCCGGAAACAATGCAATAACGCCGCCGCCACCCGTTGCAGACACTGTAACTTTAAAGTCGGTGGCTACATTTCCCATTGCAGCGGCGGGCAGCAATGGGTCTTTTATTTCCAATACCACTTCATCGGCTATACTAAGGAGGGATTTTAATGGTATTACATTTGAAAATGAAATGAAAAACAATGCCCTGGTAAATAGTTCAGGGGCATATTCTTTTACCACAGCCGATGCAATGGTGGCTGCTGCCCAGGCAGCTAATATCCAGGTTCATGGTCATGTTTTAGCCTGGCATGCACAGGCACAGGGCGCTTATTACAGGAGCCTTCTTAATTCTGCCAGCCCGGGTGGTCCCAACCTTGTACAAAACCCCGGCTTTGAAAATGGGGGCGCAGCCGGTTTTTCAAATTATTCTGTTTTAAATACAGGTAGTCCGGCCGGCACGGCTACCATAACTGTAGGCGCTGGTGCAGCAGAAGTGCGCACCGGTGCCCGCTCTATGAAAGTAATAAACCCGGTTGCTTACAACACAGAGCAATGGCGTGTGCAGGTGGCCACAGATCCCCTCCCGCTTACCGTTGGCAAACAATACCAGGTTAGCTATTGGGTAAAAGCGGCGGCCGCAGGTGGTTCTATAAGGCTTTCTACTCAGCCTGCTCCCTTGTACCAGGCAGACCAGGCTATCGGTACTTCCTGGCAGCAGGTAAACTGGCTCATTACAGCGAATGATGCGCAAACCCGTATATTTTTTGATTTGGGACGCAGCAGCAATACTTATTTTATTGATGATGTAAGTGTTAATGAATTAATCACCGCAGGCGGCCCTTCTTACAATTATACAAAAGCAGATAGCCTGCTTAAAACAACCATCGAGCGGATTGCAGGCCATTTTAAAGGTAAGGTGCGTGGCTGGGATGTAATAAATGAAATGTTTGCCGACGGTCCTGCAGGGGCTATCAGGAATAACACGAATACAGCCAATGCTACCGCCAATGATGTATTTGTATGGAGCGAATATTTAGGACGTGATTTTGGTGTAAAAGCATTCAACTATGCTGCAGCCGCCGATCCGGCTGCCAAATTATTTATAAACGATTATAACCTGGAGTTTTCTACAGCAAAACTTGATTCGCTCATTGCTTATGTGGCAGAAATCAGGGCCCGGGGAGCCAAAGTCGACGGCATAGGCACTCAAATGCATGTTAATATAAATACCAGCAAAGTCCAGATAGATAACCATTTCGTCAAGCTGGCAGCTACGGGTTTACTCGTTCATGTTTCTGAACTTGATATCGGTGTTAATACCAGCAATGCACCTGGTTTCATATTCACTGAGGCATTAGAAATAGCCCAGGCCGACATGTATAATTACATTATCACTTCTTATATGCGTCATGTGCCCAAGCCACAGCGTTATGGTGTAACCATTTGGGGCGTGCTGGATAATCAAAGCTGGCGATATAATAACGGGGCAGATTACCCGCTTCTATACAATGCAAACGGTGCCAAAAAGAAAGCATACATATCCGTGGTATCTGCATTAAAATCCGGACTTTAATTAATGGTAATTGCCATAAAATTTCTGAACGTACCATTCGCCAGGACAGATCTTTTTTTATACATGATTTTACGTGACTATAGGATTAGCAACAACCGTCTTCTTTAATTAGTGATTTTTTTAGTAAGACTTGAAAAAGGGTTCCACCTGAAGAGCATTCAACCATTTGACTTATCAACCATTCAACTTACTTATACACCTGGTCATCCCCCTTATACTTAAACCACCTGAAATGAGCGGCATTGCCGGCTGCCTGTCCGTTTGATGTTCCATATAAGGCAAATAAGCTGCCTACAAATCCACCTGCCGCGGCGGTGCTGAGAAAACGGGCATCCACATTATCTAAGAGTAGCTGGTAAGGTTTATTCTTCTCCGTAAAATAAAACGCATAAGTGTTTCCGTTAGCTTCTATTTTTAACTGGAGTGGCTTTTTGGAAGATTTTAGCTCCTGCGCGGCAAGAACCGTTTCGCCACTGCCTTCTTTGCCTGCAGATTTAATCAATTCAATAAATGATTTACCGTTTTTGATCGTTCGGGCCAGGAAATAATAATGCTGTTCATTCTGGAAGATCAGCAGGCCGGCTTTTTCATTTTCATTTTGGGGTTTAAAATCCATCATGGTTTCTGCATACCCCTGGTGATGAGCCTGACGGAAACCCGCAAATGCAGGGTTTTCATTACCTGCAACGGTAACAGTTTTCAATGGGAGTGTCAATCCTTTTTTACCAATGGTATACAATCCTTCCGTGGGGTTCC
>JAKFCK010000204.1:0-5308 GCA_036676685.1 Chitinophagaceae bacterium
AACAATTCGGTTAAAATGAACAATAAGGTTTATTAGGTGGCCTTGCCGGAATTGGGGGGATGGAGTTGGACAGGAACTGGATAACTATTTTTCCCAAGTGAGATCAGGACATAACTATGTGGAGTACACCGGTACAATTACGTACAGGCATAGTGATCCTCCGGGACTTGAATGGCGTTTTAAATGAAAAGTAGCAAACGTATTTTTGCGCAAAAAGCCAAAAATAAATTGCTGTGCGGTGTTTGCAATAAAGTGTAGTTGCGATTGGTTTTTTTAGAGGAAGTAGATCTTATGATCCGGGAGGGGAATTTGATAGGAATGGGTCGTTCACATGATGAACTGGCAGCTAAACTAAATCCATTTAATTTAATATCCAAGTTTTTCTATATATTTTTTTCAAACCTTCCGGGGGTTGTAAAGTGCGCCATCCGCGGGATGGCGAAAACGACCCGGCTATGCTTACAAAAAAGTACAAATAAAAAGCTTTTTGCAAAGCGTAAAAAAGGCGCAACAAACATTTAATTGGTGTGCAGCGTCGGAAAGTACAAAACATAAAATTTTTGTAAAATAATTTTATGTTTTACTTGCATTTTACGGATAGCTCCTTTACTTTTATTGCCCCAACATCCCTGGAAATTCTTTTCACTTCATTACTGAACCCCTCCAAGAGAGATTTGATCACCCCGTCCAATCTCCTGCACTGAACAAAACCTACTTATCTACTGCATGTCCGGAAGAAACTGAAAGTTTCCTATCCTTCTAAAATCATGTGCAGCAGCAACTGCGGCTTTTATCCATCTCCACTTTTTAAGGATCTCCAATTTCCCTGAAGCCATCACCCGCACCTGTTCCAGGACAAAACACTTGCAGAAAACCAATCCTTCAGAACCTTTATTTTAGCGATCATCCTTGCCTCTCATCATAAGAACAGACCTGCGCGCGCAACAGGTCAGCGATCTCAACCAGGCCCGTTAATAATCCTGATAACCTTTTAAAAAAACTCACGAAAACACCTACACATCTTATTAGCAACGACCTACGTCTTTAATGGAAAAAGTGCCATTGCTATCCTATAATGGGATCAGTATATCCTTTGCGTAAACCGTAGTGTATCCAAACAATTAAACAGTACTCTTTTTTTTTAAACTTTTAAAAGAATATTTATGAAATCAATTTTCACCAGCGAGCGATCTTCGAATTGCAGCTTTACAAAGAGCCTCATTATGCGGCTGACAAATTTTTTAATAATACCGTTACTGTTTATAGCAGTTAACACTTTTGGCCAGGCGGGTGACCTTAGCCAGATCCGTAATGGGGATGGAAAGGTTAAAAACGGCGTTCTGGACGCCTGCGGAGATTGTTGGGTGAACGGTAACGCCGGCGCATCCAATGCCCACTACACGGAAGGTATGTCTATAGCCTATCGTAGCCTGATAACCGGTTTGACGGCCGGTGTATGTTATGAATATGAAATCGGTTATGATACTTATCATAGTGCCATGGCTATCGATTATCTTACCCACTTCCAACGGCTGGAACCGCATGGTCCATTTGGGCATGCGGCTGAGGTGATAAACCCCCTGGCAATGGTAAGTGGTTCAACAAAATATAACATGAGTGTTGTAGGTGGCACCAGTACCCTCGCCATTAAAGCTCCAGCTGCCAGTGGCATTGCATCAGGGGTTTATGATAAAAACGGGAATCCCAAAGATGTTTCTAACCAGGCTGTAACCAGTTTCAATAATTTACCAGCCGCAGAAAAATTATTGACTATGTATAATGGGATACTCCAGGATTTTAATTATGTATCCCAGGCTGCGATTGTACTGGGTGGGGCTGATGCCGAAACCAGGGTACGGATTCGTTTCCAGGCTACAAGTGATTCAGTAGTGCTGGCATGGGGCGGACATATCGCCAGCCGGTTGGATTGGGGATATGTTTATAAGCAAAATAACCTTGTACCATTATCGGCCGCAGGCATCAGTGGTTCTCCATATCATATGCGGCAAAAAGCCTTTGACAGGGTACAATGTAATGCTAGTCCTCAATTCCCAAGTACAATTCTTCAAAACTTTAGCGGCTTCGGTAACCAGGATAGGTCTTTGTCTGCAGCCGCAGTATTCCCACCTCCGGATTGTCCAACTGTAACAAGTAAAACCCAGTGTTATGAAAGTCAAACATTCAGTTTTGATATAGACGCCCCTGTAAGTGGGGTTACTTACACATGGTCCTTTGGAACAAATACGGTTAATGCAAGCTTCCAGGGCGGTGTTAACACAGGAAACAGCGTTACCGTTGTAACCAATACCGGTGCCGATGTACAGGGTGTGGACAATGGTGGTTCATTCACATTAAACATCGTAGCTTCTCAAAATGGTGTGCCGCAGCAATGTAATGGTGTTGCAACAGGTACAGTAGTGGATGTGGATGTGGATGCAAATGATGCAGATAATGCCTATACCCTGAACCTGAATGTCACCGGCTCTCAGGCTTTGAGTATACAGTCTATTTCCCCGGGAACGACAGCAGATTATAACTTCCTGTGGAAACTGGTTTCGTCACCTGCTGGCAGTGCTTCTTCCTTCACCAATTTAACCGCTGCCGGAGGTGCAACATTTAATGTGTTATCTCCATATGCAACCGGCGTTTATACAGTGAGGGTTATTGCAACACAAAAATCATCACCGTTCTGTAAAGATTCGTCCGATGTTACAATCGATGTTTCAGGTGGTGTCAATTGCCGCGTAAATGGCCCTTCACCAGTTTGCCCTGGTTCGCAGGATAATGTTTATTTCTATGATCCTAACAATGATGGTATTGCCGATGCAATCCCTGCGGACTTCACCGCATTGTGGTCATTTGATGGCCTGCATCCATCTGCAACTTTTGATGGTGGATTAACAGGAAACAGTGTGAAGGTAGATGTGGCGGCCCTGGGCTCCAGCTGCGCTACTTCCTACACGGTTAAGCTCTCCCTGACTTCTACATCAGGATTAACAAACACCAGTTGCTCCAAAACTGTTTCCGTTCAGGATACAGAAGCACCGGTGATCACTGTATGCCCTGCAAATCAAAATTTAGAGTGTGGCTCATCAACTCTCCCTGCTGACACAGGAGAACCAACCTTTACAGACAACTGCGGAGCAACGGCGTCCAAATCTGATGTTACGGATTCCAATTGTAATACGACAGTAATCACCCGTACATGGACTGTAACAGACCTTTGCGGTAACAGTGCAAGCTGCGTACAAATAATAATTCTGAAGGATACAGAGGCACCAGAGATCACTTGTCTTGCAGGAGGCAACATATCTGTTACTGATAATTGTTCTGCAACAGCGGATATTGTTACTTATTACACTGAAGCAAGTGGCGTTCGTTCATGGACCGCAATAGATGCCAGTGGCAACATAGCCACCAAGAATTGTAATGTGGCAGCTACTTTGCGCCAGGAAGTTACAACTACATCAACTGATAAGGCAGTAACAGATGAAGCCATTACTTCAAATGTTGGCAAAAAGCAACAGGAAAGCTCACAATCTGTAGAATCAATAAAAGCAGTTCCTTTAGACCCGGCAATCATACAATTAAAAGCAGAGCCTAATCCTTTTAGCGATAAGGTAAACTTTCGATTCACTTCACCGGTGTCCGGCAATGCGCGATTAGAGCTTTTTACAATGGTCGGCCAAAGGGTTGCTGTTGTTTATGAGGGAATGGTAAAAGCAGGCACCACATATAATATCCCCTACAATTCACGGGGCCCGAAAGTGGCGACGCTTCTTTATAACTTGAGGATTAATGATAAATCAGTAAACGGCAAGTTGATACATCTCAAATAAATTGAGAATAGGGATAAAAAAAAGGTGCTACTACGGTAGCACCTTTTTACTATAAATCATAATCATCGATTCGGGTTACAGAGCATTTTGAATTACATACACGCTCCCTGGTAACGTACCAAAAAAATCATAATCTATCCACGAATAACCTGCATCTCCCCAGGCAGTCCCCCAGGAATTCATCACTTTATAAGCATGTTTTGAATCATCATATCCACAAATTACGTATCCATGGTTAGTGCCGTAACTTCCTGAAAAACTTTTCCAAATAAAACCGGCAGCTGCATTGGTAAATGAATCGTCGATGCTCGTACCTGCTATTAATGCATGCTTTTGTGTCAACAAGGTTTTTATTGCAACCTCGTCGGCCTGGGATACAATTGCAAAGGATCCGATTTTGAAATTCGCTGCTTCTGTGGTTTGGGTTGAATTAGGCAAAAGCGAGCAGCCATTCGCATCGCTGTATGGCATCGTCTGCCAGGTGCTCACCCCCTGGTTTTTAAGTATATTCAGGCAGGTGTATAAGCCACTTCCGGAGGAGCATTCAGCAGAAGCTTTAGCCTGGTTATAAATATACTCCGGGCTAAAAATATTCACACTGGTACTATAACTAACGGCATTGGCTTTATAAAATTTTTCTACAGACCTTGCTGTAGCCACAGCCCATGATACACAGGAAAATTCTGTTCCCTGCTGACCCACCGGGGGCATCGTTAAAAAATAATTTGCAGGTAACTCTACTCCGCCGATCACAACTGTGTTAACTGTTACCTGTATGCCAGCCGAATTAGAATTGCCTGCCGCATCATTTGCCGATGCAGTCAAAGTATGAACGCCTGCGGCAACGTTTGTTGTATTCCATGAAAAACTGTAAGGAGCTGCATTATCTGTTCCAACTGTTGTTCCGTCCACACTTAAAGTGACTGCACCGACCCCTATATTGTCGGAAGCCGAAATATCTACAGTAATCGTCGAAGACACAGATGCGCCATTGACCGGGGATGTGATAATCACAGACGGTGGGGTGATATCGGATCCGGAGGAAGTATTGTAACCGACCTGGATAGAACTTATTTTTGAATTACCCGCTGCATCGATTGCCGTTGCTGACAAAGTATGTGTTCCACTGCTTAAACCAGTTGTATTCCAGCTAAAATTATATGGGGCAATATTGCTAGTGCCAATAACGTTACCGTCCACTTTTAATACAACCTGGCTAACCCCTACATTATCAGTCGCACTCACCTGAACGCTAACGGTATTGGTTACTGTAGAACCGGTTCCCGGGTTAATAATACTTACGTTTGGTGTCGTGCGATCCCTTCCGCCGCCACTTCCACCGCCTTTGGCAGCTTCCGTTAAAGGTTGAAAAGTAAAATAGTTGGTGATCTTATCAGCCATAAAATCCGCAGAAGTAATGACCGGCACTTTTGCCACAACAGCAGGATCATCGGCTACCAGTCCGGAGA
>JAKFCK010000205.1:0-2818 GCA_036676685.1 Chitinophagaceae bacterium
CGGGTCCTTCCGCCCCCGCCTTCCGGGCGCTCCCATTTGTCTTCGAAAAATTTCCCCTTACCGTCAACGGCCTCCAGGGCAACACATATATTGTCCTGCAACTGCTGAATGTATTTGATCCACCGCTCTTTTATACTTTTTTCATTCATCATATTATGCATTCAACAATGAACATTATCCTATTTCATATTAGCGGGAGCTGTATTCTTTCACCGCCTCTACGAATGCCTTTGCATGGTCCACTGGCACATTGGGTGTGATGCCATGCCCAAGGTTGGCAATATATCGTTGCGTGCCAAATCCATCGATCATTTCCTTCACGGCTTTTTTAATTTCCGGGATAGGCGCCAGCAATTTTGCCGGGTCAAAATTACCCTGTAGCGTGATACTGTTATTCGTAAATTCTCTTGCCACTTTTGGATCGATGCACCAGTCGATACCGATGCCTGCTGCACCTGATTTACTTAGTTCGCCAAGTGCATGCCAGGTTCCTTTCGGGAACAGTATCACTGGCGCATCTTCTTTTAGTGCATGTGCAATCTGTATGAGATAAGGTTGTGCAAATATTTTAAAATCTGCAGGGCTCAGTGATCCTGCCCAGCTGTCAAAAACCTGCACGGTATCTGCACCTGCTTTTACCTGTGCCTTCAAATAGTGTATGGTAATGTTCGTGATCTTTTGCAGTAATTCATGGGCCAGTATGGGTTGGGTATAGGCAAACTGTTTTGCCTTATCCCAGGTCTTACTACCCTTTCCTTCTACCATGTAACAAAGAATGGTCCACGGTGCCCCGGCAAAACCAATCAGGGGTACCCTGCCGTTCAGTTCTTCTTTTGTTAGTCTCAGCGCGTCCATAACGTATTTCAGGCTTTCCTCCACGCCGCCGGTTACCAGTGCGTTGATGTCTGATTGCGTTTGGATTACTTTCGGCAGCGATGGCCCCTTGCCTTCTTCCATTAATACCTCCATCCCCATGGCCTGTGGTATCACCAATATATCAGAAAAAATAATTGCCGCGTCTACGCCAACCTGGTCCACCGGCTGCAGTGTGATGGCGGTGGCCAGTTCAGGTGTTTGCACCCGCGTAAAAAAATCATACTTCGCTTTTAATTTCATGTAGTCCGGCAGGTACCTGCCCGCCTGCCGCATCATCCATACTGGTACACGTTCTGTTTTTTCTCCTCTTAATGCCCTTAGTAATAAATCGTTTCCCATTGTTTTTAGTTTCTGTTATTTGAACTATGCCGTAAAAAATGATATCATGTCTTTCACCAGTTCCTCTTTACCCGGGGCATCTGCCACCAGCACACGGTTTGTACAGTGTGTTTTAATGGCTGCTGCAGTAGTGTTGCCAATGGCAAAAAAAATGGTTTTTTCACCGGCCTTATTGGCTGAGAAAAAACTTTCCACCGCGCTGGGACTGAAAAATAATATGGCTGTGTATGTTTTTGATAATTTATGTGGTACCGGTATGGTTTGGTAAACAACGATCTCGTTTACGGCCACGGCTTCCTCCTTCAGCAATTGCGGCAGTTCATCCCTGCGTTGGTCCCCGCAAAAAAAAATTACCTCTTCGGGTTGCTCGTTCTCAATGATCTTTTCTGCCAGTGCCGTTGCATTTTCCGCAGTAGACACAATGGACTTTTCCCCGAAATATTTTTTCACCAGTTGCCGGGTAGTATTACCCATGCAGTAGATCTTCCAGTCCGGCTGTTCGTCAAAAAGAAATTCCGCCACGGCTTCCACAGCATTCATACTTGTAAAGACAACCGTCGTGGAGAGGATCAAAACATTTTCTATTTCCTGTTGCACTTCCACCGATTCAATTGGCTCGGTATCGATAAAAGAAAGTATATCGATCTGTATATTTTTCGCAGCCGCATCTGCTACCAGGTCTTCGTGGACCGGCCTGGTGCAAAGTACCTGGATAGTATTATTTACTCCTGATGCCATCAGCTATAACTTGTCCGCCATTATTTAATAATTCAATGGCCAGTAACCGGCCCCAGTCCTGCGCTTCGTTTTTACTGGTAGTTTTTTCAATGGACACTTTTTGTTTGCCATCCACGCTGAGGATGTTTCCTTTAAAAAAAACCTGGTCGTTTTTGATCTGCGCCAGTGCACTTATAGGTGTGGAACATCCCCCCAGCAATTCCCTTAAAAAATCACGCTCCACTTTCGCGCAGGTAGCAGTTGTTTCATCATTAAAAGTCGCACACAGCTCCAATACATTTTTTGCGTCCCCGCGGCAAACAACCATCACAGCGCCCTGCGCGGGTGCGGGTAACATCCAGTCCAACTCAATGGAATTTTGCGGGCGGAGGTTTATCCGTTCCAGGCCCGCTGCTGCAAAGATAGCCCCGTGCCAGTTGCTTTCCGACACTTTGCGCATGCGGGTATTTACATTTCCCCTTAGATTATCTATAATATGATGTGGGTAACGGTTCAGCCACTGGGCCTTTCGGCGAATGCTGCTGGTGGCGATGAGGACAGGTGAATGGTGAATGGTGAATGGTGAAATCTCGGAAGTTTGTAACGATTCGAGAAATGCTTCAAATTCAGAACGAAGGTTCGCACTTTCACTATTGACTATTGACCATTGACTATTTATTACGAAGAGGTCCTTATAATTCCCCCTCTTTAATACGGCTGCCTGCACGATACCTTTGGGCAACTGTGTAGGCACATCCTTCATGGAGTGCACCGCAATATCTATTGTACCATTGAGGAGGGCGATATCCAGGCTGCGGGTAAAGATCCCCTGCACGTCCATTTCATATAAAGGAGTTTTAAGGTCGATATCACCTTCGCTTTTGAT